>DATHJB010000061.1 GCA_035316325.1 Acidimicrobiales bacterium | reverse complement strand
CCACGTCGTCGTCGACCGACCCCGCCGGCCAGGTGAGGTGGTGGTCGGCCACGGTCGTGACCCCGGACAGCAGCGCCTCCGCCAGCCCCACCGACGCCGCGGCACCCACGAGCTCCTGGTCGACGCCCACGGCCCGGTAGTCGGCCGCCATCGCCGCCAGCCACTCGGACATGGGGACGTGCCGGGTCGCCGGCGACGTCCGGAAGGCCGACTGCAGCAGGTGGTGGTGGGCGTTCACCAGCCCCGGCGTCACCACGCACCCCGAGGCGTCGAGCGCCGCCGCGCCGCCGTCGAGCGACCCCACGACCCGGCCGTCGTCGCCGCACAGCACCTCGCCGCCCGGCACCTCCCGGACCCCCGTCCACACCAGCTCGGCACCCGTCACCCGCAGCACCCACGAAGGATGCCGACCCCAGGTCACGACAGCGTGAACTCCTCGTTTCGTCCCGGCCGCCGTCCGGACGCCACCGGTACCGTGCCGGGCGATGCGCCGTCTCGCCGACCTACGGGCCCCCGAGATCGCCGAGCGGCTGAGCCCGGCCTCGGTGGTGATCCAGCCGATCGCCGCCGTCGAGCAGCACGGCCCGCACCTCCCGCTGTCGACCGACCTGCTGATCGCCGAGAGCGTGGTCGACGCGGTGGTCGCCGAGCGGGGCGACGAGCTCGACCTGTGGGTGCTCCCGCCGCTGGCGTACGGCAAGTCGAACGAGCACGCCTGGTGCCCGGGCACGGTGTGGCTGGGCCCGGAGACGCTGCTCAAGGTGCTCAACGACGTCGGCCGCTCGATCGCCATGCTGCCCACCCGGCGGCTGGCGTTCGTGAACGGGCACGGCGGCAACTCGTCGCTGCTGTCGGTGGCCCTGCGGGAGCTGCGCCTGCACCACGGACTGTCGACGTTCCTGCTGCACCCCGGCGTGCCGCCCGACCAGGGTGGGGCATCGACCATCGAGGAGCTGGGCATGGGCATCCACGGCGGCCTGGGCGAGACGTCGCTGGTGCTGCACCTGCGGCCCGACCTGGTCGACATGGGCGCCGCCACCCGCCACGTCCCCGAGGGCCTGTCCGCCTACCGGCACGTTCGCTTCGGCGGCCCCGTCGCCTTCGGCTGGACGTCCGACGACTTCGGCCCCAGCGGCGTGATCGGCGACCCCACCGGCGCCTCGGCCGAGCGGGGCAAGCAGCAGTTCGAGGCCATCGTGGCGACCATGGGCGACGCGCTCGCCGAGGTCGCCCGCTTCACCCTCCCGGCCGGCTGACGGGCGACATCGATGCGGCTGGGCGTCTCACCGTACGGGTCCGACCGGGCGAGCACCCTGGCGTTCGCCGACGCCGCGGTCGCCGCCGGCATCGACACGCTGTGGCTGGGCGACGGCATGTTCCGCCGCCCCGACTTCGCCGGCTGGCGGGGCGGCCTCGAGTCGCTGACCGAGCTGGCGTGGCTGTCGGGTCGCTTCCCCGGCGCCCGGATCGGGATCACCGCGGCGGTGCTGCCGCTGCGCGACGTCGACTGGCTGGCCCGGGAGGCGGCCACGCTCGACCACCTCACCGAGGGCCGCTTCGTCCTGGCCGTCGCGGCCGGCTTCTGGCCCGACGAGCTGGTGTACCGGCGCATCGATCCCGAGCGTCGCGGCGCCGAGCTGCGCCTCCGCCTCCACATCCTCCAGCAGCGGCTGTCCGGCGACGGTCCGCTGTCACCCGCGCCCCACACACCCGGCGGGCCACCCATCTGGCTGGCCGGCGGCGCCGCCACGATGCGCCTCGCCCTCGCCCGCGACCTGCCCTACCAGGCGTCCCGCGCCCTGCCCGACGAGCTGGCGCCCCTCGCCGCCCGGTGGTTCGACGGGGGCGGCGGACTGCTGGCGCACCGCATCTACGTCGAGGCGGGGGAGCCGGGCCACGTGCCCGACGGCGTGCAGGTGGACCGCCACGTCCTCACCGGTTCGGCCGACCGGCTGGCCGACGGCCTCGCCCGCTTCGCGGCGATGGGCGTCGGCGACTGCTCGATGGTCCTCGGCCACGACGACGCCAGCGCCCGCCGTACGTTGGACATGTTGGCCACCTCGGTGCTGCCGCAACTGAACGAAATGTCGGTCGACGCACCGCGGTAGCCGGCCGTTCGTATCGAAGATCAGCCGCGAATCGTGCGATCGGACGACGGACAGCGCGAAAGACCGCGAAATTCGCACCTTTTTATGGATTGACCCTGGCGGTGGGTTGCAGTCGCTGCATTACGATGCGTGCCGTCTCTGAGGTGGACGGAGACGATCTGGGCCCTAGGGGGAGACAGGCATGGGACACCGCTCACGGTTCGTCGGGTTCGTTACCGCGGCCGCACTGATGCTCGGGATCTTGGCGGCGCCGGGCGCGTCGCAGGAGGCGCCCGACTTCACGTCGGCCGGAACGCTCACACCGACGGACGTCGTGTCCGCCGACAAGGCACCCACGAGCCAGCTCGCCCAGAGCGACGAGGCCCTCGTCGCCCGCACCGACGCCGCGTCGGCCCGGGTGATGATCAAGCTCGACTACGACTCGGTCGCCACCTACCAGGGCGGCGTCGACGACCTCGCCGCCACCAGCCCGTCGGTCACCGGCCAGGATCTCACCGGGCGGTCCCAGGCCGAGCGCGCCTACCAGGGCTACGTCGACGACCGGAAGGCCGAGATCGTTGCCGACCTGGAGGCCGCCGTGCCCCAGGTCGACGTGGGCTCGTCGCTCGACGTGGTCTACGGCGGCGTGTCGGCGACCGTGCCCGCCAACAAGGTGAAGGACCTGCTGAAGGTCGACGGCGTGGTCGCGGTCCAGGCGAACGCCCTCAACAAGGTGCTCACCGACAACAGCCCCGACTTCCTCGGCGCTCCTGCGGTGTACGACGCCCTGGGCACCACCGACAACGCCGGCGAGGGCGTGATCTACGGCAACCTCGACACCGGCGTCTGGCCGGAGCACCCGTCGTTCGCCGACCTCGGCAACCTCGCCGCCCCGCCCGCCCCTGCCGGCGGCGGCACCCGCGAGTGCAACTACGGCGACAACCCGCTGACCCCGGCGGCCGACGTGTTCGCCTGCCAGGACAAGCTCATCGGCGGTGCCCACTTCACCGACGACTACGACGCCTTCCAGGGCGACGACCCGCTGGCGGGCACCGCCCGCGACAGCAACGGCCACGGCACCCACACCGCGTCCACGTCGGCCGGCAACGCCGTCGACGAGTCGCCCGTGCAGGGCGTCGACCGGGGCGCGATCCACGGCCTCGCCCCCGGCGCCTGGGTGATGGAGTACAAGGTCTGCGGCCCGGGGGGCTGCTTCTCGTCCGACACCACGCGAGCCGTGCAGCAGGCGATCCTCGACGGCGTCGACGTGATCAACTACTCGATCTCCGGTGGCACCCAGCCCTTCTCCGACTCCACGGAGCTGGCCTTCCTGGATGCCTACGCCGCGGGCGTGCTCGTGTCGGCCTCGGCCGGCAACGAGGGCCCCGGTGCGGGCACCGCCAACCACCTCTCACCGTGGGTCACCACCATCGGCGCTTCCTCCCAGAACCGTCAGTGGACCACCACTCTGAACCTGACGGCCGGCAACGGCGACACGTTCTCGGTCGACGGCACCTCGATCACCGGTGAGGGCATCGACTCGCCGCTGCCCGTCGTGCTCGCCGCGACGGCCCCCGGGTACAACAACGCCCTCTGCACCACCCCGGCGCCCGCCGGCCTGTTCGACGGCAAGATCGTGGCCTGCGAGCGCGGCCCGAACCGGGTGCTCAAGGGCTTCAACGTCCTGCAGGGCGGGGCCGAGGGGATGATCCTCTACAACCCGACGCTCATGGAGATGATGAGCGACAGCCACTGGATCCCGACGGTCGCTCTGGCCGACGGTGCCGACTTCCTGGCGTTCCTCAACGGCCACACCGGCGTCACGGGGTCGTTCGCCCGGGGCGAGGCGGCCGAGAGCCAGGGCGACGTGATGACCGCGTTCTCGTCCCGTGGTCCGGGCGGGCTGTTCATCAAGCCCGACGTCACCGCCCCCGGCCTGCAGATCCTGGCCGGCGCCTCGCCGTTCCCCGGTGACCCGCTGGCCAGCGCCCCGCCGCCGGGCGATCTCTTCCAGTCGATCGCCGGCACGTCGATGTCGTCGCCCCACACCGCGGGCGCGGCGCTCCTGCTGGCCGACCTGCACCCCGACTGGACGCCGGGCCAGATCAAGTCGGCCCTCATGACCACCGCGGTCACCGACGTGGTCAAGCACGACGAGGTCACCCCGGCCGATCCGTTCGACATGGGCGCCGGCCGCATCGACCTGAGCACCGCCGGCACCGCGCCGCTGTCGTTCGACGAGACCGCCGACAACTTCTTCGCCCTCGGCAACGACCCGGTCAACGCCGTGCACCTCAACCTGCCGTCCGTGAACGCCCCGGTCATGCCGGGCGAGCTCTCCACCACCCGCGTGGTCGAGAACGTCAGCGGCCGGCGGCAGAGGTTCACCGTGAGCACGTCGGCGCCCTCCGGTGCCAAGATCACGGTGTCGCCGAAGAACTTCACGCTGGCCCCGGGACGCACCGCCACGCTGAGCATCACCATCGAGGCGCCGGTCCCCGGTCCGCAGCAGTTCGGGCAGATCGACATCGACGCCCAGCGCGGCTCCGACATGCACCTGCCCGTGGCCTTCGTGCCGCAGCAGGCGGAAGTGTCGCTGACGCAGACCTGTGCGCCGAACCCGATCCAGCGGGGCGGCACCTCGGCGTGCACCGTCCAGGCGGTGAACAACAGCGCCGAGGACACCACGGCCGATCTCTTCACCGAGGTCACCGGGGGCCTGCGGGTCGCCGGCACCGATGGCAACGCCGACTGGGTCGACAACCGGAACGCCCAGGCCCTCGACGTGCCGCTGGCCGGACGCAGTCCGGGCGTCCCGGCGGTCGATCCGGGCAGCCTGGCGGGCTACCTGCCGCTCGACACCTTCGGCATCACGCCGGTCGCCGTCGGCGACGAGCAGATCGTCAACTTCAACACGGCACCGTTCGACTTCGCGGGTGAGACGTGGAGCCGGATCGGCGTCGACTCCAACGGCTACGTCGTGGTCGGCGGTGGGGCGACCGAGGACAACAACTGCTGCAACCTGCCCGACGGTCCCGACCCGGCCCGGCCCAACAACGTGTTGGCGCCGTTCTGGACCGACCTCGACGGCACCGGCACCGCCGGCATCTTCGTGGCCACCCTCACCGACGGGGTGAGCGACTGGATCGTCGTCGAGCACCGGGTGAACGTCTTCGGCACCACCGACCTGCAGGTCTTCCAGACCTGGATCGGCATCAACGGCGTCGAGGACATCACCTACGCCTACGACCCGGCGAACCTGCCCACCAACGGCGGCCAGGACTTCCTGGTCGGCGCCGAGAACGTGCTCGGCGAGGGCGACATGGTCGCCACGCTCCCGACGGAGGACCTGCGGGTCACCAGCACCGATGCGGAGCCGGGCGACGCCTTCTCCTACGTCGTGTTCGTGCGGGGCGAGTCGCAGGGCACGTTCCCGGTCACGTCGTCGATGGCGGCCGACACGGTGCCGGGCATCACGGTGGTGAAGTCCGACATCACCGTCGACCGGCGCCGGTAGCGGTAGCAACCCTCGTTCCGGACCTGCCCCCGATCGGGGGCAGGTCCGGTAGCTTGCCGCCGTGACAGGCCTCAGCTACGACGACGCCGTCGCCACGGCGACCGCCGAGGGTGCGGTGTTCGAGACCACCGAGGTGGTGGTCGAGGGCATCGAGCAGACCGTGTTCAAGCACGCCCCGCCCACTCTGGGCGCGCTGTTCGGCTTGTGCCGGAGCCGGGGCGACCAGGTGTTCCTCGTCTACGAGGACGAGCGCTGGACGTTCGAGCGCTTCATGGCCGAGGTCGACGCCCTGGCGGCCACGCTGGTGGGGCGGTTCGGGGTGGAGCGGGGCGACCGCGTGGCGATCGCCATGCGCAACCTGCCCGAGTGGGTGGTGGGCTTCGCCGCCGCGGTGTCGGTGGGCGCCGTCTCGGTGTCGCTCAACGGCTGGTGGACCGCCGACGAGCTCGACTTCGCCCTCGACGACTCCGGCCCCAAGGTGCTGCTGGCCGATCCCGAGCGGGCCCGGCGGTCGGCGGCGTCGTGCGCCCGGCTGGGGATCGACCTGGTGGTCGCCCGGGGCGGCGAGGGCGAGGGCCGGGAGGGCGCGGTGCCCGAGGGCGCCCACCGCTGGGAGGACGTGGTCGAGCCGGGCGCGCCCATGCCCGAGGTCGCCGTCGGCACCGACGACGACGCCACCATCCTCTACACCTCCGGTACCACCGGCCGTCCCAAGGGCGCGGTGTCGACGCACCGGGCCGTCACCCAGTCGCTGATGGCGTTCGCCTGCCGGTCGACGGTGGCGCGCCTGCGCAGCCCGTCCGACGCCGAGGACATCGCCGCCCAGCCGACGGTGTTCATCCTCATCGTGCCGCTGTTCCACGTGACCGGGTGCGTGGCGGTGTTGCTGTCGTGCGTGCTGGCGGGGCTGAAGCTGGTGATCATGCGCAAGTGGGACCCGGGCAAGGCGCTGGAGCACATCCAGGCCGAGCGGGTCACCAACTTCGTGGGCGTGCCCACCCAGGCGTGGGACCTGCTGGAGCACCCCCGGTTCGGCGAGTACGACACGTCGTCACTGGTCAGCGTGGGTGGCGGTGGGGCGCCGGCACCCCCGGAGCTGGTGCGCCGGGTGGAGGCCGGGTTCGCCCGGGGCCGCCCGTCGATCGGCTACGGCCTCACCGAGACCAACGCCTACGGGCCGCAGAACTCCGGTGACGACTACGTCACCCATCCGACCAGCACCGGCCGCTCGGTGCCGATCCTGGAGATCTCGATCCAGGACCCCTCGGGCCGGGCGCTGCCGGTCGGGGAGCGGGGCGAGATCTGCTTCAAGGGACCGCACCTCATCCGGGGCTACTGGAAGCGGCCCGACGCCACCGCCGAGGCGATCGTCGACGGCTGGCTCCACACCGGCGACCTGGGCCGCGTCGACGAGGACGGCTTCGTCTACGTGGAGGACCGGGTGAAGGACATGGTGCTGCGAGGCGGCGAGAACGTGTACTCCGCCGAGGTCGAGGCGGCGATCTACGAGTTCCCGGGCGTGCACGAGGCCGCGGTGTTCGGCGTGCCCCACGAGCGCCTGGGCGAGGAGGTGGCCGCCGCGGTCGTACCCCGGGACGGGGCGACGGTCGACACCGGCGAGCTGGAGACGTTCCTGGGCGAGCGCCTGGCGCCGTTCAAGGTGCCCTCCCGCTGGCTCGTCCTCGACGACCCCCTGCCCCGCAACGCCGCCGGCAAGTTCCTCAAGCGCGACCTCCGCGACCGACTCTCCTGACCGAAACTTCGACAGAGGTGGCGCCATAGCGACGCGTTCTGTCGAGATTTCGGGTGGGGTGGCCTACGCGAGGCGATGCGCTCGTCGTCGTCGAGGGGTGCCAGGAGGTCGAGCCCGGCCTGCGGGTCCCAGCGCCGGTCCTGCTCGACCAGCGTCAGGCGAGGGCGAAGATCCGGCGGAAGCGGGAACGGGCGGCCTTCGTGCCCTGCACCGAGAGGGTGTCGTCGGCGGCCAGGGTGTCGAGGGTGTCGCCCTGGCGGAGGCGGGCGAAGGCCCAGGCCGGGCCCTCGACGGTGACGGCGGCGGGGGAGTCGACCCGGCGTCGGCGGCCGGGCGGGAGCGACGAGAGGTGGACCGGACGTCCGCCGTCGACCACCAGGTCGTAGTGCTCGTCGACGTCGAGCCCCCGGGCCGCGAGCTCGTCGAACCAGGCCAGGAACACGGTCGGGGCCACCGAACGGGGCAGGATCGGCACGTCGGGCGTGGCCGGCTCCAGCTCCGGGGTGCCGAAGCGCACCAGGGCCCGGAGCACCGGGATCACGTCCTTGCCCCGGGTGGTGAGCGTGTAGACGTTGCGGGCCGCGGGCGGCGGGATGGTCTCGAGCACCACCAGGCCGTGCTCGGTGAGGCGCTTGAGCCGCTGCGACAGCACGTTGGGCGGGATGCCGGGCAGCTGCGCCCGCAGGTCGGTGAAGCGCTGCGGCCCGAGCGACAGCTCGCGCAGGACCAGCAGCGTCCAGCGGTCGCCGAGGACGTCGAGGCTGCGGGCGATGGGGCAGTACTGGTCGTAGCTCCCGGCCACGCCCGACACTGTAGCCAAGTTCACAAAAAGTATCTATTGATACGGATTCTGTATCAGTCGATACTGCACCCATGCCCACACCGAAACCCGGGGTCGTCCTGGCGACGGCGGCGATGGCCGTGTTCCTGGTCTTCCTCGACACGACGGCGCTGTTCGTCGCCTACCCGGACCTCCGGGCCGACTTCGCCGACGTGAGCCCGTCGCAGCTCTCGTGGGTGCTCAACAGCTACACGCTCACGGTCGCCGCCCTGCTCATCCCCGCCGGGCGGCTGGCCGACCGGGTGGGCCGCAAGCGGGTCTTCCTCGTCGCCACCGCCCTGTTCTGCGTCGGCTCCACGCTGTGCGGCCTGGCGCCGTCCGTCGAGCTGCTGATCGTCGCCCGGGTGCTGCAGGCGGTCGGCGCCGCCGGCCTGATCCCGTCGTCGCTGGGCCTGGTGCTGGTCGCCTACCCGCGGGAGCGGGTGCCGGTCGCCGTCGCCGTCTGGGGCGCGGTCGGCGCCGTGGCCGGGGCGGTCGGCCCCACGGCCGGCGCGGCGCTGGTCGAGGCCTGGGGCTGGCGGTCCGTGTTCTTCCTCAACATCCCGTTCGTCGTCGGTGTCCTCGTCGCCGGGCCCCGCCTGCTGCCGGAGTCGAAGGAGGCGACGACGGGGCGCCTCCCCGACCCGCTGTCGGTGGCGTTGCTGGCCGGCGGGCTCGCGGCGGTCGCCTTCGGAGTGGTGCAGACCGACGAGTGGGGCTGGACGAGCGCCGGGAGCCTCGGTGCCATGGCCGGCGGCGCCCTGGCCGTCGCCGTGTTCCTGTGGCGGTCGAGCCGGGTGGCCAACCCGCTGTTCCCGCTGGAGCTCTTCCGCATCAACGGTGTGCGCTGGGGGAACCTCGGCATGTTCACCTTCGCCGCCGTCTTCACGATGGCGTTCTTCGGCAACGTGCAGTTCCTCACCGGCGTGTGGGACTGGTCGGTGCTGAAGGCCGGCTTCGCCATCGCCCCCGGGCCGCTGTCGGTGGCGGTGCTGGCGCCGCTCGCCGGCCGCATCGCCGCCCGCCGGGGCCAGCGCCTGCTGCTGGTGCCCGGCGGCCTCGTCTACGGCGCCGGGGCGCTGTGGATGCTCACCCACGCGGAGGTCCGGCCCGACTACCTCGGCACCTTCCTGCCCGCCAACCTGCTGACCGGGCTCGGCGTCGCCCTGTGCCTGCCGCAGCTCTCCAGCGTGGCCGTGCAGCAGCTGCCGCCCGACCGGTCCGCCACCGGCTCGGGGATCAGCCAGTCGATCCGCCAGATGGGGGCGACGATCGGTGTGGCGGTGTTCGTCGCTCTGCTGGGCACTCCCGGGCCGGGCGAGGCGATCGACCGGTTCCAGCGGGTGTGGTGGTTCGTGATCGCCGGCGGCGTGGCCGTGTCGCTCTCGGCGCTGGCGCTGCGGCGTCCGGCCCCCGCGGCCGCGTCGCCACCGGCCGGGGCCGCCGCCGACCTTCCCGTCGCCGTGGAGGTGACGGCATGACCCCCCACTTCCGCCACGACACCGCCGTCACCCGGCTCAGCGACTCCCGCTGGCGGGCCGACCTCGCCACCCGCTGGTCGTCGCTGGTGGGGGTGCACGGCGGCTACGTGGCGGCGCTCGCCTCCCGGGCCATCGACGAGGCGGTCGGCGACCCCGGCCGCCCCGTCCGCACCCTGTCGGCCCAGTTCCTGCGGGCCCTGCGGCCCGGCCCCGTCGAGATCGGGGTCACGATCGAGCGCCGGGGTCAGAGCCTGGTGTTCGCGTCGGCCCGGGTCCACCAGGGCCACCGCACCTCGGTGCTGATCCGCACCACCAGCGCCGGCGGCTCGGCCCACAGCCTGATCTACGACGACCACCGTCCCCGGCCCCGACCCGCCCGGCCACCCGGCGGCGCACCCCGCTTCCTGGCCGAGCCCGTGAAGCACTTCGAGCAGGTCGAGGTGGTGATGGACCCCGACGTCGTGCCGTACTCGGGTGGTGGCCCCGCGTGGCTGGCGGCGTGGCTGCGGCCGCTCGACGACGAGCCGGTCGACAACGCCTGGCTGATCGCGGCCTGCGACATCCTGCCGCCGGCGTCGTTCTCGATGACCCCCGGCCCGACCCGCGCCGCCACGCTCGACTACACCGTCCACCTGCCGCTGGCCGACCCGTCGCTGCGGGTGCCGCCGGGGAGCCACGTGTACCTCGACTGCCGCTCGCCGCGGGCCGTCGACGGCATGGCGGTGGAGAACGGCGAGCTGTGGGGCCCGGACGGCACGGTGCTCGCCGTCAGCCGCCAGACCCGCCTCGCCGACGACCGGGTCCCGGCGGCGTTCGCGAAGGCCTGAGGGGTCGCCCGACGGGCCCGACCTCTACCTCGAGAAGTGGAGGCGGACGGTCGTCCCTCCGGCGTTCGACCGCAGCTGGAGGAGGCGGCACAGCTGGTTGGCCATCCACAGGCCGCGGCCGTCGATCTGGCCGTCGACCGGGGCCCGGCGGCCCACCAGGGGGTCGGCCAGCCGGCCGCGGTCGGTCACCTCGCACACCAGGGCGCCCGGCTCCGTCCACACGGCGACGGTGCCCTCGCCGCCGCCGTGGCGCAGGCTGTTGGCGGCCACCTCGTCGACCGCCAGCACCACGTCGGCGACCGTGGGGCCGTCGAGCCCGGCGGCCACGGCCTCGCCACCCACGAAGTGCCGCACCGGCCACAGGCGCCGGAACGTGAGCCGCAGCGGCGCCCCGGGCGGCGGGTCGAGCGGCTCGGCCAGCAGCTGCCCGACATCCGCGCGCTCGTGGGCCGCCCGCGCCTGGGCGACCACCGCCGGCTCCAGGCGGCCGGCGTCGTAGGGGCACAGCAGCCGGAAGCCCGGGGCGTCGGCGAAGGCGACGTCGAGCAGCGCCTCGTGGACGTGGCACTCCACCAGCTCGGCGGGGCTGCGACCCGGCCACACCGGCGCACTCACGCCCCATCCCACACCGCCGTGGTCGTCGAGGAAGCGCCGCCACAGCGGGATGATCCGGGCCGGGTTGGGGCCGACGGACGCCATGTCGGCGAACTGCACGGCGCCAGCGTCGTCGCCCAGGGCCGCCCGCAGCACGGCGATCGTGCGGGCCTCCGTGACCACGAGCGCGGGCCCGTCGGCGGCCAGCCCCTCACGCAGGAACGCGCCGGCCGACACGGCCAGCTCGCGGTCGTCCCTGTACAGCAGTGCCTGGTGCCGGAACCCGTCGTCCGCAGTCACGGGCCGGGGTCTACCCCGCGATCTGCGCTCCCCAACGGTTCGTCACGACCTTGTCAAGGAACCGGGATCAGCCGGAGAGCGTGGGGCCGGCGCGCTCGACCGTGATGCGGACGATGACGCGGTGGTCGCTCTCCATCACCGCGCGGTAGTCGGCCCAGTCGGGGTGCTCGCCGGAGATGCGGCGGTAGTACTCCACCAGGGGCTCCATGGCGTCGGGGAGCGACAGGACCTCGGCCGGGCCCTCCACCTGCACCCACTCGCCGAAGAACCCGTCGGTGAAGGCGCAGTACGTGGCGTACGGGAGGGCCCGCAGGTGGCGTACCTTGTAGGCGGTCTCCCGTGAGGAGATCTCCACCCGGCCCTCGTCGTCCACACCGGCGGTGACCGGCGACATCTGGGGAGTCCCGTCGGCCCTTGTCGTGGCGAGCACGCCACGGTGGTTCCGGCGGATGAAGTCGAGTGCAGCATCGCGGTCCATGCCACCGACGCTAGGGGGCGGCGGGCCTCAGCGGGCGCGGCCCGCGAAGGTCAGCAAACGAGCGTGCAAGGAGCCAGTAAGTCAATACTTCTGGCGGTTCCGCACGGAGTGTCTCATAATGGGTCACGAATCTGCTGGGGAGTTGGGAAACAGGGGGGAACTCGTGCCGAACGAAGTTCAGCGCGCCCGTGAGCGAGATCTGATCTGGGTCGAAACCCCGTTCGAGGAACCGACGGCCAAGGTCGTCGTCGCCGCGTCGCGGGCCGGAGCCTTCGGAATCCTCGACCTCGGAGTCGACACCGACCGGGCACTCCAGGCGCTCGCCACCGTCACCCGTCGCACCGACGCGCCCTTCGGCGTGCGGGTCGGCGAGCACTGCCGACTCGGGTCGGACGACCTGCCCGCCGCCGTCGACACCGTGGTCCTCGCCGACCACACGCTGGTCGGCGACTGGCGCCACGCCACGCTGGCGAGGATCGTGGTCGAGGTCCGCTCGGCCGACGAGGCCCGCGCCGCGCTCGCCGCCGGGGCCGACGGCCTCGTCGCGCGCGGCGCCGAGAGCGGTGGCCGGGTCGGCACCACCGGCGCCTTCGTGCTGGGCCAGCAGGTCCGGGAGCTCCTCGCCGACACCGGTGACGACGACCGGCCGCTGTGGGTCCAGGGCGGCATCGGACGCCACACCGCCGCGGCCGCCATCGTCGGCGGCGCCACCGGCGTGGTGCTCGACGCCCAGGTCGCGCTGCTCCGGGAGAGCCACCTGCCCCGGGCCGTCCGCCAGGCCGTCGCCGCCATGGACGGCAGCGAGACCCGGGTCGTCGGCGACCACCGCCTCTACAGCCGGCCCGACCTCTGGGTCGCCGACCTCGACGCCCGCACCACCGCCGGCGACCTCGCCGGCCGCCTCGGCGCGACCAGCCTCACCGAGCAGGCCGTCCCCGCCGGGCAGGACGCCGCCTTCGCGGCCCGCTTCGCCCAGCGCTACGGCACCGTCGGCCGCATGGTCACCGGGCTGCGCCAGGAGATCGAGGACCACATCCGAGCGGCCCGCACCGAAGAGCCCCTCAAGCCGGGCAACGGCGTCGCCCCCGAGCTGGGCACCACCTACCCGGTGGTCCAGGGCCCGATGACCCGGGTGTCGGACCGCGCCGCGTTCGCCGGCAAGGTGGCCGAGGGCGGCGGCATGCCGTTCCTCGCCCTCGCCCTGCTGCGGGGCGAGTCCGAGGTCCGCCCCCTCCTGGAGGAGACGAAGGAGCTGCTGGGCGAGCGTCCCTGGGGCGTCGGAGTGCTCGGCTTCGTCCCCAAGGAGCTGCGCGACGAGCAGCTCTCGGTGATCCGCGACGTGCGGCCCCCGCTGGCGCTCATCGCCGGCGGCCGCCCCTCGCAGGCGGTCACCCTCGAAGAGGTCGGCATCCGCACGTTCCTGCACGTGCCCGCGCCCGGCCTCCTGGAGCGCTTCCTCAAGGACGGCGCCCGCCGCTTCGTGTTCGAGGGCTTCGAGTGCGGCGGCCACACCGGCCCCCGGTCGAGCTACGCCCTCTGGGAGTCGCAGATCGAGGTGCTCACCGAGTGGGCGGCCCAGACCGGCAAGGGTCGCATGGACGACCTCGACCTGCTGTTCGCCGGCGGCATCCACGACGAGCGCTCCGCCGCCATGATCGCCGCTCTCACCGGGCCCCTGGCCGCGGCCGGGGCACGGGTGGGCGTGCTGATGGGCACCGCCTACCTCTTCACCGAGGAGGCCGTCGCCGGCGGCGCCATCGGCGAGGAGTTCCAGGCCCAGGCGCTGGCCTGCGAGCGCACCGCGCTGCTCGAGTCCGGCCCCGGGCACGTCACCCGCTGCGCCGAGTCCCCGTTCGTCGACACCTTCGAGCAGACCCGCCGCCGCCTCGTCGACGAGGGGGCCGACCACCAGGTGGTGTGGGCCGAGCTGGAGGGCCTCAACCTCGGCCGGTTGCGCGTTGCCTCCAAGGGCCTGAAGCGCGACGGTGACGTGATCGTCGCGGTCGACCGCGACGAGCAGCGCGACGAGGGGATGTTCATGATCGGGGACGTCGCGACGCTGCGCAGCGAGCGGACGACGGTGCACGACCTGCACGAGGCGGTGACGACGGGCGCCACCGCGCACCTCGCCGCGGTCGCCGAGCAGCTCGACGTCGCCGGCCTGGCGCACCCGCGTCCCGTACCCCAGCCCGTCGACGTCGCCATCGTCGGCATGGCCGCGGTCATGCCCGGCGCCGACGACGTGGAGGAGTTCTGGCGCAACATCGTGGAGGGCGTCAACTCGATCACCGAGGTGCCGCCCGAGCGCTGGGACGTCGACACCTACTTCGACCCCGAGTGGGACCACCAGACCGCCAGCCAGCGTGACGGCAGCGCCTCCAAGTGGGGCGGCTTCCTGCGGGAGATCGCCTTCGACGCCCTCGCCTACGGCATCCCGCCCGCGTCGCTGGCCGCCATCGAGCCGGTCCAGCTGCTGAGCCTCAAGATCGCCGCCGACGCCCTCACCGACGCCGGCTACGACGACCGCCCGTTCGACCGCGAGAACACCTCGGTGGTCTTCGGCGCCGAGGGCAGCACCGACCAGTCGGCCGCGTCCGGGTTCCGGGCCATGTACCCGTCGTACATGGGCGAGATCCCGCCCGAGCTCGACGAGTGGCTGCCGCACGTCACCGAGGACTCCTTCGCCGGGCTGCTCCCCAACGTGATCGCCGGCCGCATCGCCAACCGCCTCGACCTGGGTGGCCGCAACCTCACCGTCGACGCCGCCTGCGCCTCGTCGCTGGCCGCGGTCGACGTCGCCTGCTCCGAGCTGGCGGCCGGGTCGGCCAACGTCGTGCTGTGCGGCGGCGCCGACCTGCACAACGGCATCCAGGACTTCCTGCTGTTCACCAGCGTCCACGCCCTGTCGACCACCGGCCAGTGCCGCACGTTCGACTCGTCGGCCGACGGCATCGCCCT
The DNA here is from genome assembly GCA_035316325.1 of Acidimicrobiales bacterium. Taxonomy (NCBI): domain Bacteria; kingdom Bacillati; phylum Actinomycetota; class Acidimicrobiia; order Acidimicrobiales; species Acidimicrobiales bacterium. The sequence goes on along the minus strand of DATHJB010000061.1, from coordinate 31,561 downwards.
GGGCGAGGGCGTGGCCTGCGTGGTGCTCAAGCGCCTCGCCGACGCCGAGCGCGACGGCGACCGGGTGTACGCGGTGATCAGGTCGGTCGGCGCCTCGTCGGACGGCCGCCACCTGGGCCTCACCGCGCCACGCCAGGAGGGCCAGGAGCGCGCCCTGCGTCGGGCCTACGCCCAGGCGCAGATCGATCCGCAGGACGTCGGCCTGGTGGAGGCCCACGGCACCGGCACGGTGGTGGGCGACCGCACCGAGCTGTCGACCCTCACCCAGGTCTTCACCCAGGCCGGCATGGCCACGGCGTCGTGCGTGGTGGGGTCGGTGAAGTCGAACGTGGGGCACACCAAGTGCGCCGCCGGGCTGGCCGGCCTCATCAAGGCGGCAAAGGCCGTGTACCACGGCGTCCTCCCGCCGACCCTCAACGTCGAGCAGCCCAACCAGGCCTGGGACCAGGCGACGAGCCCGTTCGTGTTCCTCGACGAGTCCCGCCCGTGGACCGACGAGCGCCGGATCGCCGGCGTCAGCGCCTTCGGCTTCGGCGGCACCAACTTCCACGTGGTGATCGAGTCGCACCCCGACGACGACGTGCCCGCGCGGGCCGTCGACTCCTGGCCGGCCGAGCTGTTCGTCTTCCGGGGCGAGCAGCCGGTGGTCGACAAGGCGCTGGCCGACCTGGCCGCCCGCCTGGACGAGCCCGGTGCGGTGCGCCACGCCTGGCGCTTCCGCGACATCGCCGCGGCGGTGTCGGGCAGCGGCCGGGGAGCCGTGAAGGTCGCCATCGTCGCCTCCGACGCCGACGACCTGCGGGCCAAGGTCGAGCGGGCCCGCGCCGGCACCACCGCGCCTGGCGTCTACCTGCCCGACCCCGCGCTCGTCGGCGCCGACGACCGGGAGACGCCCCGCGTCGCCTTCCTGTTCCCCGGGCAGGGCAGCCAGCGTCCCGGCATGGCCGGCGACCTGCTGGTCGGCTTTGCCGAGACCCGCCCGCTGCTGCAGCTGGGCGAGCGCTGGGCGGCCACGATGCTGCCGCCCGCGGCCTTCGGGGCCGACGCCCGCGACGCCCAGCAGCAGGCCGTCACCGACACCCGCGTGGCCCAGCCGACCCTCGGCGTCGCCGGCCTCACGGCGGCCCGGGTGCTGGCCCGCTTCGGCGTCGAGCCGGACATGCTCGCCGGCCACAGCTACGGCGAGCTGGTGGCGCTGTGCCTCTCCGGTGCCTTCGACGAGCGCACCCTGCTGGAGCTGAGCGAGGCCCGGGGCGAGGCCATGCTCGCCGCCGTGCCCGACGGTGACGCCGGGGGCATGGTCGCGGTGTCGGCGTCGCGGGCCCGGCTCGACGAGGTGCTCGCGGGCGTCGACGTGGTCGTGGCCAACGACAACCACCCCGAGCAGCTCGTGATCGCCGGCCCGACCTCGGCGGTGGAGGAGAGCCTGCGCCGTCTGAAGGAGGCCCGCATCACGTGCCGGCGCCTGCCGGTCGCCTGCGCCTTCCACAGCCCGGTGGTGGCCGCGGCCGCCGAGACGCTGGCCCGGCGCCTGGAGGAGGCGCCCCTGTCGGCCCCCGAGCTGCCGGTCTACAGCAACCTCAGCGCCGACCTGTACCCGTCCGACGTGGCCAAGCTGCGCGACCTGCTGTCGTCGCAGGTGGCCAACGGCGTGCGGTTCACCGAGGAGGTGCGGGCGATGTACGCCGCCGGCGCCCGGGTGTTCGTGGAGGTCGGGCCCGGCCGCACGCTCACCGGCTGCGTCGACAAGATCCTGGCCGACCGCCCGCACGTCGCCGTCGCCACCGACCGTCCCGGTGACAGCGGTGTCACGGCGCTGCTGCACGCCCTCGCCCGCCTGGCGGTCGCGGGGGTGGTGGTCGACGTGGCCGAGCTGTTCGAGGGCCGGAGCGTCGAGCCGGCGCTCTGGTCGAAGCCCGGCCGGCCGGCAGGATGGACCGTGAGTGGCCACCTCGTGCGGCAGGCCGACGGCGAGACCGTGCCGGGCGGCCTGAAGCCGGCGACGTCGGTGCCGGAGATCGTGCTGGCCGCGCCCGCCAACGGTGACGGCAACGGCCATGCCCCGGCGTCGGACCAGGTGCTCGTCGAGTACTTCAAGGCCGCGCAGCAGATCATCGGTGCCGGCCACCAGCTGGTGATGAACCACCTCGGGATCGCCCCGACGCAGGCAGCGTCCGTTGTCGCCGTACCAGCGATCCCCGCCGTGCCCCCGGTGGCCCCGGCCCCGGCCCTGACCCCCGCGCCCGCGGCGCTCGCAGACGCCGAGCGCACGGCCGTGGCCGGCGAGGCCGAGAAGAAGGGTAAGCCGTTGCCGTCGCCCGAGGAGATGCTGGCGAAGCTCACGGCGATCGTGTCGGGGCGGACGGGTTACCCGGAGGACATGTTGGGGCCGGACCTCGACGTGGAGGCCGACCTGTCGATCGACTCGATCAAGCGGTTGGAGATCCTCTCGGAGCTGGCCGACGAGATCGGGATGTCCGACGACGGGAACCTCGACGCGTTCGAGGACCTGGTCGCGGAGCTGGCGTCGCGCAAGACCCTGCGCGGCATCGTCGACTTCCTCTTCGAGCACGCCGATCTCCTGGGTGGCGGTGAGGAGGCCGCGGCTCCGGCAGCGGCTCCCGTTCCGGCGGGACGTAAGCCGTTGCCCTCGCCGGAGGAGATGCTGGTTCGCCTCACCACGATCGTCTCGGGGCGGACGGGTTACCCGGAGGACATGCTGGGTCCGGACCTCGACGTGGAGGCCGACCTGTCGATCGACTCGATCAAGCGCTTGGAGATCCTCTCGGAGCTGGCCGACGAGATCGGGATGTCCGACGACGGGAACCTCGACGCGTTCGAGGACCTGGTCGCGGAGCTGGCATCGCGCAAGACCCTCCGCGGCATCGTCGACTTCCTCTTCGAACACGTCGACCTCCTCGGCGGAGAAGCGCCTGCGGGGTCACCTGTCGAGGCCGACGAAGAAGAAAGCGACGAAGAGGAAAGCGATGAGATCCCCTCGGGCGCCAACCGGTTCGTCGTCACGCTCGACGACCAGCCGTTGGAGCAGACCCGGGACCTCGCCGGCCTCGAGGTCCTCGTCACCGGCACCAGCCCCGTCGCCCGGGCCATCGCCGACGAGCTGGGCGGGCGCGGCGCCGACGCCCAGGTCCAGGCCGACGCCGTCGCCTACCGGGGCAGCGCCGGGATCGTCGTCCTCACCGACCTCCTCGACGGCGTCGCCCGCAATGCCGCCGGGCCCGAGGCGGTGATCGAGATCCCCGAGCTGTACGCCCGGGTGCGGGCGCTGCTGCTCGACACCGCCAGCGACATCGTGGTCGTCACCCCGCTCGGCGGGGGCCTCGGCATCGACCCGCCGTCGCCCCTCCGGCCCGGCCACGGCCCCGCCGCCGACCCGCCCGACGCCCTGCCCGTGGGCGCCGGCGTCCGCGGCCTGGTGAAGACCGCGTGGCTCGAGTTCGACCGCCGCGTGCGCCTGGTCGACGTCGACCCGCTCGCCCTCGCCGCCGAGCTGGCCACCGTGCTCGCCGACGAGGTCGCCCAACGCTTCGCCCCCGTCGAGGTGGCGTGGCACGACGGTGTGCGGCGGGCGTCGCGCATCGGCGTGCGGCCCGAGATCCCCGCCGGCTCCGAGCTGCCCCTCGGCCCCGACTCCGTGGTGCTGCTCACCGGCGGCGCCCGGGGCATCACCGCCCGGGTGGCCTTGGCGCTGGCCCAGCGGTCGGGCTGCCGGGTGGAGCTGGCCGGCCGGTCCCCGCTGCCCGAGGGCGTCGAGGACCCCGACATCGCCGCCTGCACCGAGCGCGTGAGCCTGCGCGCCGCCCTCATCCGGGCCGGCTGGCGGGAGCCGAAGGCGATCGAGGGCGAGTGCGACCGGATCCTGGCCGCCCGCGAGGTGCGGGCGACGCTCGCCGGCCTGGCCGCGGCCGGCTCGGGCGTCGAGTACCACCAGGTCGACGTGCGTGACACAGCGGCGCTCGAGGCCGTCGTCGACTCCATCTACGCCCGCCACGGCCGGCTCGACGGGGTGGTCCACGGGGCCGGCATCCTCGACGACCACTTCATCGTCGACAAGACGCCCGAGGCGTTCGAGCGGGTGTTCGCCACCAAGGTCGACGGCGCCCGCACCGTGCTGCGCACCGTCCGCCGGGCGGTCACCGCCGGCGACCGCAGCCGGCCCGCCTTCGTCGTGTTCTTCGGCAGCACCGCCGGCGTGTGCGGCAACCGGGGCCAGGCCGACTACGCCGCCGCCAACGACGCCCTCGACGCCATGGCCGCCGCCAACCGCGACGTCGCCGACAGCATCTTCGCCCTCGACTGGGGACCGTGGTCGTCGGAGGCCGGGATGGTGTCCGACGCGCTGGCTGCCATCTTCCGGTCGGCCGGCATGGGCCTCATCCAGGTCGACGACGGCACTGCGGTGATGCTCGACGAGATCGGCGCCGCCATCGCCACCGGCGACTACTCCCGGCCCCACCAGGTGACGGTGGCCCGCTGCGCGCCGGCGCTGATCGCCGCCGCCTTCGGCCAGGGCTCCGGACAGGGGGTGTGACACGCCGCGCATGCTCTTCGCCACGGCCGAGCTGGGACGGTCCAAGACCCGCTTCGGGTTCCTGACGCTCGGGGCGGGTCTCCTCGTCTTCGTGCTGCTGTTCCAGCAGGCGCTGCTGGCGGCCGTGCTCGACGGGATGTCCGGCGCGCTCACGCACCAGTCGGCGCCGGTGCTGGTGTACGCCCGCCAGGCGCAGCGCTCGTTCGCCGGCAGCCTGGTCACGCCGGACCAGGTGGCCAACGTGACCGGCGCCGAGGGCGTGGCCGACGCCGCCGAGCTGGCGGTCACGCTGCTGAGCTTCCGGGCGCCGGGCAGCGAGGAGCGGGTCAACGCCTCGGTGATCGGCCACCGGCCGGGCCGGGCCGGCGAGCCCGTCGGGATCACCGACGGCCGGTCCGCCGAGGCACCGGGTGAGGTCGTGGCCAGCGGCGAGGACGCCAAGGGCTTCGGGGTCGGCGACACGATCGTGGTGGAGCCGGGCAACAACGAGCTGAAGGTGGTCGGCCTGACCGAAGGGGGGCGCCTCAACGTCGGCGCCACCCTGTGGACGCCGTGGGACACGTACCTCGACCTCGTCCACGACGTCGCGCCCGACGTGCCACTGGTGCCGCCGTCGATCCTGGCGCTGCAGCCCGAGCCGGGCGTGTCGGCCGCGCAGCTCGTGGGGTCGATCAACGAGAGCTTCCCCGAGCTGGAGGCGCTCACCCGGGAGGACGCTGCCGAGCTGACGCCGGGCCGCAGCTCGATCCAGCTCGCCTTCGTGGCGGTGCTGGGGCTGGGCTACCTGGTGGTGGCGGTGGTCATCGGGTTCTTCTTCCTCACGATGACGCTGCAGAAGGAGTCGTCGACCACGCTGCTGCGGGCCGTCGGGGCGCGGGGCAACTACCTCGTCCGCTGCCTGCTCTACCAGGTGGCGGTGGTGACGCTCGGCGGTCTGGCGATCGGCACCCTGATGATGCTGATCGCCGCGCCCCTGCTGGGGTCGACGGTGTCGGTGAAGGTCGACCCCATGGTGATCCTCAGCACCGCGGTGCCGGCGCTGGCCGTGTCGCTGCTGGGCGCCATCCCGCCACTGCGCCGCCTCCTCCGGACCGACCCGTTCGCCGTCGTCGGCCGCCCCTCGCTCGGCGGGCTGGGGTAGGGGCCGACCGTGAGGATCGCGTGGCGGGAGCTGTTCCGGCGGCCGAAGGCGTTCCTGGTGCCCATGGGCGCGCTGCTGCTGCTGGCGCTGCTCCTGCTGTACCCGAGCGCCATCCTCGACGGCGTGGTGGGCGACGGCACCGCCGCCATGCGCAACGCCCAGGCCGACCTGATCGTCTTCGCCCGCGACGCCAACGGCGTGATCCTGCGCTCGCGGGTCGAGCCCACCACCCGGGCGGCCGTCTCGGGGGTGGCGGGGGTCGAGAAGGTCGCCACCTTCGACGTCGCCCTGTTCACGGGCACGGTGTCGGGCGAGGAGGAGCCGGTCGGCTTCGCCGTCCTGACGTCCGACGAGAAGATCGACTCCGCTGCTCCCGGTCCCGGCGAGGCCTACGTCGACGCCACGCTCCAGGACCGGGCGGGGATCGAGGAGGGCAGTGAGATCGTGCTCGGCCCCTTCCGGCTGCCGCTGAAGGTGGTCGGCTTCACCCACGGCACCAACCTGCTGTTCAACGGCGGGATGGTGGTCGACAAGGCGACGTGGCTCGCCGCCTTCGGTCAGGCGCCCGCCGCCGAGGGCGCCAGCACACCGGTCGCCGCCGCGGCGTCGCAGGCGCTGCTGGTGAGCGTCGACCCCGACGCCGACGTGGACGACGTCGCCACCGCGATCGACGACTCGACCGGGAGCGAGACCCAGACCCTCACCCGGTCGGCCGCGGTGCGGGCCATCCCCGGCGTCGAGCAGCAGGAGTCGACGTTCGGCTACATCCGCATCGTCACCCTGGTGGTGGCGCTGGTGGTGGTGGGCCTCTTCCTGTCGTTCGTCACGCTGGAGCGGGCTCCGCTCTACGCCGTGATGAAGGCGCTGGGGGCGTCGTCGTGGCAGCTCTTCCTCGCCCTGGTGACGCAGGTGCTGCTCATCACCGACCTGGCCGTGTACGCCGCCGCGCTGGTCACGTGGGGCCTCACCCGCCTGCCCCTCGAGCTGCCGACGGAGATGCGCATGGGGCGGTTCATCGAGACGGCGGTGGCGTTGCGGACGGCGGCCCTCATCGGCAGCGTCCTGTCGCTGCGGCGCGTGATGCGCATCGACCCCGCGGACGCGATCGGTTGAGGACGGAGAGCTGATGCCGAGCGATGCGCTGGAGATGACGGGGGTCTCGAAGATCTACGAGGTCGGCGGGGTCGAACTGGTCGCCCTCGAAAGCGTCGACCTGAACGTCGGCAGCGACGAGGTGGTCACGCTGCTGGGGCCGTCGGGGTCGGGCAAGACGACGCTGCTGTCGATCTCCGGGGGCCTGCTGTCGCCGACCTCCGGTCGGATCGTGGTGGCCGGCGAGGACATCACCCGGCTGTCGGCCCGGCGGCTCACCTCCTTCCGGCGGGAGCGGGTCGGCTTCATCTTCCAGGCCGTGAACCTGGTGCCGTTCCTGACCGCCCGCGAGAACCTGCTGGTGGTGGCCGAGCTGGCGAAGCGCAAGCGGGGGGAGGCCAAGCGCCGCGCCGAGCGGCTGCTGGAGGAGCTCGGTCTCGGTGGACGGATGAGCAACCTGCCGTCGCAGCTGTCGGGTGGCGAGCGCCAGCGGGTGGCCATCGGGCGGGCCCTGATGAACTCCCCCGAGCTGGTGCTGATCGACGAGCCGACGTCGGCCCTCGACTCCGACCTGGGTCAGCAGGTGATGGAGCTGATCGTGTCGGAGGTGAAGGCGCGGGGCGCGGCGGCGATCGTCGTCACCCACGACGCCCGGATCACCCGCTACGGCGACCGCATCCTCAACATGGCCGACGGCCGCATCGTCGGGGCCGTCGAGCGGGACGAGTGGACGCACCACCGTCCCGCCCTCATGGCGGCCCCCGCCGAGCCGGAGGCGCCGGCGCTGCCGATGCGGATGCCGGCCACCCAGCGTCAGGCCGAGCGCCAGGCCGCCGCCGCTGCCCAGCTCGGCCCCAACGCCCTGCCCCCGGCCGGTCCCCGCCGCCAGGTCCCGGGCCGCGCCCCGGCGGCGCCGGCGGCTCAGAGCCCCTTCACCCCCGCCGCGGCGGGCGACGAGGGGCTGCCGGGGGATCGTCGGGTCTCGGACTCGCCGCTGGACCCGGAGCTGGCCGGCCTGGGTCAGCCCCCGGTCCGCCACGACGAGCCCGGCCGCGACTGGACACCGGCGCCCGACGGGCAGATCGGGCGCCCGGCGGCGCAGCAGGACCTCCCGGACACGCCGATGCGGCGGCTCGCGGCCCGGCGTCCGCCGACGCCGCCCGACGGGGCACGGATGCCGGCCGCCCGCAACGATCCTGCCGGCGGGCCCGCGGCGCCGCAGGGCCGCCCGGACCTGCCGAGGCGGTCGCCGGCGGCCCAAGGGCAGGACACCGGCGACGACGCATGGATGCCGGCCGCCCCGAGGCAGCGGCCGCCGGCATCGCAGGCCCGCCCGATCGCCATGACGACGCCGATGCGGATGCCCGACCAGGAGCCGGCGCCCACCATCTGGCCCCGGCCGGCGTCGCCGCCCCGGCCGAACATGCCCTCGGTCGGCGCGCCGGTGGTCCGGGAGCCCGGCCCGCCGTCGGGTCCGCCCCCACGCCGTCGCCCGCCCGCGTCGGCCTTCCCCGAGTACGGCGCGCCCACGCAGGAGCCGGCACCGCTGCTCCCCGAGCGTCGCCCGCCCCCGGCGCCGTCGCGGCCGCCCGAGACGGGGTCGCAGCCCCTGCTGCCCGGCCTCCCCGGGCCGCCGCCGAACGTCCCGACCGGTCCGACGCCGCGGGTCCCGACATCCCGCGGTCCGGCGATCCCGCCGCTGGTCCCGGGCCTCCCGCCTGCCGGCGGCCGGGCCTCCCGCCACGACCAGCCCGACAGCGGCCGCCAGCCGCAGTACCGCCACGGCGGCCCCCTTCCCGAGGGCTCCGGCGGCCCCCCACCCCGGGAGCCGGCCGGCCCGCCGTCCCGCCAGTACCCGACGGTCGAGGGAGCCCCCGACTGGGACCGCCCCGCACCCCCGCCCGCGGCCCGCCGCCGAGGCGGCCCGCCGCCCCGCGGGAACCCCGTAGGCGCCGGTGGTCCGGGCCGGCCGGGCGCAGGACGTCGGAGCGAACCGCCGTCCCGTGAGCACCCGACGACCCAGGGGCCTCCGCCGCAGACCCAGGGGCCCCCGCCGCAGGCGCCTCCGCCGCCGCGACCGCGGCCGGCCCGGCGGCCGGATGCCATACCGCCCCTGGTGCCGGGGTTGCCGCCGGCCGGCGGGCGGGCGTCGCGGCACGACGAACCGCGGGACCACGGGGAGTCGCCGGAGCGACCGTCGGCACGGTTGGAGCGCCTGCGACAGCGCCCACCGGAAGGCCCGGAGCTGCGCAAGGCGCCGTCCCACCGGCCGTCGCTGCCGCCCCCGGAGAGCCTGCGCCGCGACCAGTCGGACGAGGGCTGGCCGCCGGAGCTCGAATGGCGGCCGCCGACACCGCCGAGGGGAACGCCCCGAGCCGGCGCCCCCGACCCCGACGACGACCGTCTCTGGCCCGGGAACTGGTGGGGTGAGGAAGGCCGAGAGGGCTACGACGACGTCTGACAGCTGGGAGAAGGACCGATGTCGCTGAACCGCCATACCCGACGCGTGCTCCGGGGTGCCTTGTGGGCACTGGCCGCCGCGCACCTGGCCGAGGCCGTGGTGCTGCGCCGCCGTCGCGAGCGCCTGGCCGCGCTGTACGACCCCGGCACCCCGCACGACATCGCCGACAAGCTCGGCCTCCTGTCGGCAACGGGCGTCGACGTCGATGCCGCCACCCGCACCGCGGCCGCGGCCGAGATGGAGCTCGACGGCGTCGAGGTGGTCGACCTGGTGCCGGGCGACCTGCCGGCCGAGCGGGCGCTGCGGCTGCTCCGCCGGGTGAACCCCGACCAGCTGACCGAGGACCTCACGTACTCGCCCGGCGGCGCCCACGAGGCGCTCGCCCTGCACCCGTCGCTGGTCGAGCGGATGCGGGTCGACCCCCGGGAGCAGGCCGACGACCGCCACGCCATGGTCCGCCGCACCGTGAAGGCGCAGCGCTACGCCCCGACGACGGCGGTGCTGCGGGTGGCGCCCCACCTGCAGGCCAGCCCCTACGGCCCGCTCGACCGCTGGCGCGAGCTGGAGGGCGTGACCGCCGCCGGGCGGCCGTTCGTGTCGCTGTCCCCGGTGATCGTCGGCGCCCAGGTCGCCCAGCTGGCGGCCCTGGCGGCCGGAGTCGTGCTCGCCCCGACGGCCGCGCTGGCGGCGCTGGCGGCGTGGAGCGCCAAGCCGGCGCTGGTGTTCGGCACCGGCACGCCGCCGACGCCCGGCACCGAGCCCGGCACCGAACCCGAGCCCGACGGGGGTGCCGCCCTCCGGCCCCCCGACGTTGTCCCCGCCAGCCTGCTGCGCTTCCCCCGCCTGCTGGCCGACGCCCTCGGCACCGCGGTCGCCGGTCGTCGGGAGACGCTCGCCGCCAAGGAGCGCCGCCTCGCCGAACCGCAACTGGCGTCGCCGCCCGCCGACCGGCTGTTCCACGCCCGCCGCGACGACTGCCCCTGGTGCGGCGCCACCGACATCGCGGGCCGGATCGACGTGCCCGACCTGTTCCAACACAAGCCCGGCCGGTTCCACCTCGACGAGTGCCGGGGCTGCGGCCACGTCTTCCAGAACCCGCAGCTCACCCCCGCCGGCCTGGACTACTACTACGCCGACTTCTACGAGGGCATCGGCGAGGAGACCTGGGAGCTGGTCTTCGCCGGCGGCATGAGGCACAACGGCAACCGCCTCGACGCCATCGACCGGGTGGCGACGCCCGCCCGGTGGCTCGACGTCGGCGCCGGTCACGGCCACTTCTGCCTCGCCGCCCGGCAGCGGTTCCCGGAAGTCCGCTTCGAGGGCGTCGACATGAGCGAGACCGTGCGGGAGGCACAGCGCCGCGGCCGCGTCGACGTCGCCCACGTCGGCCTGTTCATCGAGCTGGCCGAGGAGCTGCCCCGCACCTACGACGTCGTCAGCATGCACCACTACCTGGAGCACACCCTCGATCCGAAGCCGGAGCTGGCGGCGGCGGCCAAGGTGCTGGCGCCCGGCGGGCATCTGATGATCGAGGTGCCCGACCCCGCGACGCCGTGGGCCCGGCGCCTGGGTCGCTTCTGGTACTACTGGGTGCAGCCCCAGCACCTGCACTTCGTGCGTTGCGAGGAGCTGGTGCAGCACCTCGAGACGGAGGGCTTCGAGGTGGTGCAGGTGGCGCGGGCCGAGGCCACCCTGGGCTTCGACCTGACGGGCCCGACCCTCCTCCGGCTCCAGCACTTCGCCCGCAGCCCGCACATGCCGTGGCTGCCGCTGCCGACGCTGGGCCTGCGGTTGAAGCGTCTGGCGATGACCGTCGCCGGAGCCCCGCTGCTGCTCGCCACCGTCACGGCCGACCTGGTGATGGGCGCCCTGCCGACCGACGGCCGGGTGGGCAACGCCTACCGGGTGGTCGCCCGCAAGCCCGAGGTCGAGTCGGCCGAGGTCGGGTCTGCCGAGGTCGGGTCTGCCGAGGTGGACGCCGGTGGCTGAGCGGTCGCTGGCGGCCTACCTGGTTCTGCCGCGACCCGACGAGGCGAGGGCGAAGGCGCCGCTGGCACTGCTCGGGTTCGGGTTGGTGCTCACGGGCGACGTGCCGGGTGACCGGGTGTCCCTGGCGACGGTGCTGGTGGCGTGGGCAACCTTCGAGCTGGTCCTCTACCAGGCCCGCTACATGCTCAACGACCTGGCTGACGCCGAGGTCGACCGCCTCCACGTCGCCGCCGAGGCCCGTGCCCGCCTGCCGGCCGGCGCCCGGGCCCGACGCTGGTCGATCGGCGTGCTGCTGGGCCGGATCGCCGTGGCGCTCGCGGTGATCGCCCTGCTGCCGGGCTCCGCGCGCGGGACCATGCTGTGGGCGGCGCTCGGTGTGGTCGGGGCGACGGCGGCCTACGAGGCCGTGCGCGCCCCCATGCGTCGTGGCGGCCCCACGTCTTTGCAGGAAAAACGCCCCAATAGGGCACTTTTCCTGCAAAGACGAGGAGCGTTGGCGGTGATGGTGTTGGTCGGCGCGGGCTACGCCATCCGGGTGGGCTTCGGCGTGGCGCTGGCGGGCGCCGACGGCCCGGTGGTCGCCGCGGCGGTCGTCCTCGGCTGGCTCTTCGGCACGACCGGCGTGGTGATGGCGTGGCTGCTGGAGGCGGCCGGCCTGCGCGAGGGCGGCGACGAGACCGTCCTGGCCCGCAAGGCGCACATCGCCACCATCGTCGACCTGGTCGGCGACGACCCCGCCCACCTCGACCGCCCCATCCTGCGGGGTGGGGGCGCCCGCCTCACCGCCGGCCTGCTGGCGGCGTCGTCGGCCGCGGCGGTGGCGCTCGGCGTCGCCCTGGGCGGTTCGCCGGGCGTCGGGAAGGTCGTCGCCCTGGTCGCCCTGACCACGATCGCGGTCCCGGTCCTCCTGGTGGCGTGGCCGTCGCCCTGGGCCGGCCTGCCCGCGGTCGCCATCGCCCTGGGCGCCGCTGCCGGCCTCGCCACCGCCGCCGGCCGTGACGAGATGCTGCTCCTGCTGGCCGTGGTGGTGACGACGGTGGCGGTCGCCCGCACCTTCACCCCCGCGACGATCGCCCTCAACCCGGCGGCTGCACGTCCCGACGCCGGAAGTCCCGACGCAGCACCCGCCGGCCACGTTGACGCATCACCCGGGGCCACCACGGCTCGTCCGGTGCCGGCTCGTGGGCATGACGGGGCTGCAGCCAGATCCCACCCAGGTTCCGAGCCAGCCGCCCGTCGGTGAGCGGCTGGTCGCCGTAGACGGCGGCGCCGACCAGCTCGGCCCGCAGCCGCCGCAGCGGCAGGAGGCGGACGTAGGGCTTGCGGGCCTTGGTCAGGGCGTGGACCACCAACGTGTCGTGGTCCAGCACCGGCAGGACGAACCGGGCGTTCGACACGAACGCCACCCGCCGCAGCAGGCCCCCCTCGGCGGCGGCGGCGAGCACCGCGGCCATGGCGTCGTCGCGCTGCTCCGGGGTCGACCCGTAGTCGACCAGGGTGTTCTCCAGGTCGACGACCAGCACCTCGCCGTGCTTCCCGGCCAGCTCCACGGCCTCGGCGACGCCGTCGACCAGCACCCAGTCGGTCGGGGGCCGGCTCACGACGTCACGGCGTCCAGGCGACGGCGAAGCGGGGGATCACCACGATCGCGATGCTGCTGGGCGTCACGTCGGGGGCCTCGGGCACGGACTGCACCTCGACGCCCGGGTTGCGGGCCCGCAGCGCGGCGGCGGCCTCCTCGGCCACGACCGCGGCGTCGGCACCGTCGACCACCTCGCGGGTCTCGATGTCACGCCACTCCCCGTCGCCCAGCACGGCCACGGCCAGCCAGTTGAGCGTCGACACCGTGATGCGCAGGTCGTGGCCCTCGGGGATCAGCGGGCAGACGGCGCGGTAGCGGTGCTCGCCCTCGGCCACCAGCGACACCTGCACCGGGTACGACTCGATGCCGTGGTGCTCGCCCAACCAGCGGCGCACGGCCTCCTTGGCGGTGACCAGGTCGATCAGCCAGCGGCGCTGCTCCAGCAGGTTCATGCCGGCGTACCGCTCCCGCTCGGCCCGCGACAGGAAGCGGCGCCCGGTCAGGTCGCGCCCCGCCCCGGTGGGCCAGCGCTCGATCGTCACGCTCCACCCGCCCGGCTGCGGCTCGTCGGCGTAGTGGGTCTCGGTCAGGTGGTACACGGGCTCCATCACCTGGTCGATGTGGAACACGTTCGACATCCACCCCTCCACCCGGCACCACACCCGTCCGTCGGGCAGCACCAGCACGCCGTCGGCCTTCACCAGGTCGAGCTGCAGCTCCTGGATGCGCACGTCGCAGTGGACGTCGACGCCGGGCTCGAGCGGCGGGCCGAAGAACTGGATGCGGTCGACGCCGATCGGCAGCGGCGACTCGCCCGGGTTGCGCTGCTCGATCACCCAGTAGGCGATGATCTTCCCCAGGTTGTCGAGCAGCGATCCCGGGGTGTCGAGGTGGTGGAACTCGGCGAGGATGCCGTCGTCGCCGGTCGGCCCCAGCGTGTCGATCCCCTGGAACTTCGGGCCGTGGAACATGATCCGCTTGGCGAACATCTCCTCGGCGGTGACCTTGGGGACGTGGGCGTTCGCCAGCGGGGAGGTCTCGTGGCGGGGCGCGGGCGGGAAGGACCCGACCCGGACGTTGGCCCGGCAGTAGGGGCCGAGGGCCACGCTGAGCACGTCGTCGCCCTTGGGGACGATCGTGATGTCGACGTCCTGGGGGTCCGACAGGTCGAGCCAGCGGAGGTTGCGCACCCCGAACACCTCGACCACGTCGCGCCCGCCCGCGTACTCGGCGGCGACGTCCTGCAGGAGCTGGATCTGGGTGGTCATGGCGACGATTGGGAAGCCGTCGGTGACGTCGGGCCAGCCCTCGGGCTGGTGGTACAGCGCGTGGTCGAGCGTCTCCGGCATGGCCTCGATCGAGAGCCGCCGGGTCACGGTCACCTTCTCGGTCGGCCACGGCAGCGTCGCCGGTGCGACCGGGGCGGGCAGCGGTCGTTCTGCCAGGGCCACCGCCGTCGCCGTCGCCGCCGTCGCCGGCGACAACCGCGCCGCCAGGGCGTCGAGGACGTCGCCGGACGCGCGCGTTGCCGCGCTCAGTAAGTCGATCGCGCCCCGCACCGCCACCGGACCTTGAAGGGAAACGACCGGTATGGGGTCGTTTTCCTTCAAAGATGGGGGTTCGATGCCGGTGAGCGCCTCCGGGCGGACGGCCACGCCCTCCACCCACAGCGCCGTGAGCGTCCGCCAGGCCTGGGCCAGCGCCGAGCGCTTGGCGGTCACGGCCGGGACGGTGGCGTGGTCGAGGTCGGCGAGCGTGTCGTCGACGAAGCCGGTGAGCGTCCCCACCCCCACCTGCACGAAGATCCGGACGCCGGCCTCGTGGTACAGCCGCTCGACCATGGGCCGGAACCGCACCGGCTCCACCAGGTGGCGGAGGTGCAGCTCGATGATCTCGGCACGGTCGGTGGGGTACGGCCCGGTCGTGGTCGCCGACCACGTCGGGGTCCCCGCCGCGGTGATCGACATGCCTTCGAGGTAGTGCCGGAACTCCACCAGCGAGGGCTCGATGAACGGCGTGTGGAACCCGGACTGGAAGTCGAGCGTGTAGCCGAGGATCCCCGCGTCCCGGAGCGCCGCCAGCGCCTGCTGGGCGGCGGCCGGCGGCCCGCAGACCACCGTCTGGCCGGGGCAGTTGTCGTGCGACACCACCACGTGCTCGATCCCGGCGATCACCGGGGCCACGGCGTCGGCGCCGGCCGACAGGGCCACGAAGTCGAGGTCGGGCAGGTCGACGCCGCCCAGGTCGATGCCGTCGAGCAGGCGGTCGGCGTCCTGGCGGGCGAACATCCCGGACGCCACCGAGGCGCCCCACTCGCCGATGCTGTGGCCGGCCAGGGCGTCGGGCGCCACGCCGAGGCGCCGCAGCACCTGGTCGAGGAAGATCCCGAGTCGCACGATGGAGGCGCTGCGGTGGGCGACGCTGTCGTCGACCAGCGCCGGGGCGTCGAGGTGGAGGCGCCGGGCCAGGCCCGTCAGGTCGTCGTCGACCAGGCCGAACGTGGGCTCGACGCCGGGGAACAGGAAGGCGACCTTGCCGCCCCCGTCGGCCAGCCCCCGGGCCGTGAACCACAGGTCGCTGCGCCCCCTCCACGGCTCGCCTTCGGTCAGCATCCGCCGCGCCAGCCGCAGCTTCCGCTCGTTCGGCTCCACGATGCCGACCCGCGCCGGCCCGGAGCCGAGCGACGTGAGCTTCGCGGCGGGAGGAGAGGCGTCGAGCTGGTCGAGCCGATCCAGCAGCTCAGCGGTGCTGTCGCCGGCGACCCACCAGACGGCCGGGTCGTCCTCGGTGTCGCTCACGACGGTCCGGCCTCGACGTGGCCGCGGACGATCTCGGTGCCGGTGGCGACCATCCCCTGGACGATCCGCAGGTACTCGGTGACCACGGCCAGGTCGGCGTCCGACAGCGAGCTGCCGTTCCCGTTCACGGGCGCGACCGGCGCCGGCGCCGGCTCCGGTGTGTCGTTGGCGAAGCGGACGACCGGCGCCTCGTCGGCCGGGTGGAGGCCCTTGGGCAGGCTGTCACCCGACGCGGCCCGGGCGTAGTGCCCGTCGACGATCCACCCCGGCTTCCGCGACGGCGACGTCCACCGCTCCGGCTCCGACCCCCGCCCGTCGTGCAGGCTGCCGAGGTCGAGGCCGACCCCCGCGGCCGCGAGCTGGGCGACCGCATGCAGGAGAGTGGTAATGCCGTGCTCACCGGGGACGTCGGCAGAGATCTCGCCCGCAGTCGCGGTGACCCCTAGCGCTGCCAGCGCCGCGGTCACGGTGGCTCGGGCCGCGGCGACAGCCGGCTCGGCCACCTCGGCCAGCGCCCCCCGCTGCCGCTCGCCCTCGTCGCCGAACGCCTGCCGCGGCCACATCCGCTCCGTGAGCCCAGGGTCGTCCAGCACCGAACGGGCAGCCCCGAAGGCGACCGCCAGGTCGGCGACCATCCCCGGCCGCACCGACTCGGCATCGGGCAGCCGCACACCCACCGGCCCGGACGTCGGCCGGTACACACCCCGCGGCGACCGACCGGCCCGCGCCGCGGCGACCTTGGCGGCCAGGTCGTCCAGGTCGTCGGCCACCACCACCAGCCGCAACGGCTCGTTCCCCGATGCCGACTCGGCGGCGGCGACGTCGCGCAGCCGCCAGCGGTCGGCCTGCCGGGGCGGGACCAGCTCCTCCGCCAGCCGGTCCGACAGCTCCTCCAGCCGCCGGCCCAGCGCGGCGTCGTCGGCGGCGTGGAAGGCGAACAGCTCCGACGGCCAGTGGGGCCGCCCCGAGCCGACCGGCTGCCCGGCAGCAGCCCGATGGTTCTCGAGGATGGCGTGGAAGTTCGTGCCCCCGAACCCGAACGACGACACCGCCACCATCCGCCGCTCGTCGAGCCACGGCCGGGCCCGGTCGAGGAACACGAACGGCGACGTCGCCGGGTCCCACTCCTCGATCGGCGTGCGGATGTGGAGGGTCGGCGGCTGCACCCCGTGGTAGGCGGACTTGGCCGCCTTGATCAGCGACGCGATGCCGGAGGCGCACTTGGTGTGGCCGATGTTCGACTTCACCGACCCGATCACCACCGACCCCGGCGCCGCCCCCGCCTCGGCGAAGATCTCCGTGGTGGTGAGCAGCTCGGTGCGGTCGCCGGTGGGGGTGCCGGTGCCGTGCGCCTCCACCATTCCGATCTCGGCCGGCGACACCCCGGTCACCTCGTAGGCCCGCCGCACCGCCCGCATCTGGCCCTCCTGGCGGGGGGCGGTGAGCCCGAGGTGCCGGCCGTCGGACGACCCGGCGACCCCTTGCACCAGGGCGTAGATCCGGTCGCCGTCGCGCTCGGCGTCCTCCAACCGCTTGAGCACGAGGCAGCCGCAGCCCTCGGCGAGGGTCATGCCGTCGGCGTCGACGTCGAAGGCCCGGCAGCGCCCGCTGCGGGCCAGTGCCTGGGCGGCGGTGAAGCTGACGTAGTCGACCAGGCCGTTGTGCAGGTCGACGCCGCCGCACAGCACCACGTCGCTGCTGCGGCCGCGGAGCTCGTTGCAGGCGATGTCGAGGGCCACCAGGGCCGAGGCGCAGGCGGAGTCGACGATGAGGTTCTTGCCGCCGAGGTCGAGGCGGTTGGCCACCCGGCCGGCGATCACCGACGTGAGCACCCCGGGCAGGCCGTCCTCCGTGAGCTGCGGCAGGTGGGCCGACAGCTCGGGCGGCAGGTCCCCGGCGGTGATGCCGTGGCTGCGCAGCAGCAGGCGCAGCATGAAGCCGGCCGGCAGCTCGGACGCCCCACCCGAGCCGGTGGCGTAGATCACCGACGTGTGCTCGCGGTCGAGCTCACGAGCCCCGCCGGGCCCGTAGCCGGCGTCGGCCAGCGCGCCGGTGGCGACCTTGAGGGCCAGGAGCTGGGCGGGGTCGATGCTGGCGAGGCTGGCGGGCGGGATCCCCCAGGCCAGGGCGTCGAAGCCCACCTCGGGCACGAAGCCGCCCCACTTCGACACCGACATCGGCTCGTGCAGCCCGCCACCACTCGCAGCCCCGCCGTCGTGGTCAGGGTCGTAGTGGCGGCTCTGGTCCCAGCGGGAGGCGGGCACCTCGGTCACCGAGTCGACGCCGTCGACGATGTTCGCCCAGAACGTCTCGACGTCCGGCGCGCCGGGCATGACGCAGGCCATGCCGACGATGGCGACCTCCCCAGCTCCCCCCATCCCACCCAGTATCCCGACGCTCCGGAAGGGTGTCAAGAAACTCGAAGAGACGACACATAACCGTCAGTAGCTATCCCAAACACGCCAGCGGTTGTCAACAATTGAGGATGTCGCATAGCCTGCCCGAAACGGCAGACGTGGAACTTGATGGGGGAGATCCATGACCAGCCCACCGACTGTGGCGAACCCGCGCGAAGAGCTCTTCAGCACCGTTCACCAGACCGTCGAGGACGCCATCGTGTCCGTCGTCGGCCGCTGGTACTACGACGAGTGCCAGGTGGGGCTCGACTCGACCTTCGCCGAGGACATCGAGCTCGAGAGCATGGAGGTGATGGAGATCGCCGAGAACCTCATCGAGACGTACGAGGGCAAGGTCGACTTCGTCAGCTGGTTCTCGGCCATGGAGCTGGAGGAGCTCGTGGAGCTGACGCTCGGCGACGTGGTCGAGTTCGTCGTCGTCGCACTCGAGCAGCAGGCCGCGTAGACGGGCATCGAGCCGAGCCGGCCGGAGCCGAGACGTGGCGACAGTCCAAGCGAACGGCGTCGACCTGCGGGTGAACCGCTACTGGGTCGGCCCCGAGGGCGACCGGCCGGTCGTCGTCTTCATCCACGGGCTCGGCATCGTCGACCACTCGGGTCTCGCCTTCACGCTGGGGATGCCGCTGGCGAGCGACGCCGACGTGATCCTCTACGCCCTCCGCGGCCACGGCCACTCGCAGGTGGCGCCCTCGGGCTACAACGTGGTCGACCACGTGGCCGACCTGGTGGCGCTGCTCGACGCCCTCGACGTCGACGCGCCCGTCCACATCGTGGGCTGCAGCTACGGCGGGGCGGTCGCCACGGTCACGGCCATGGAGCACCCCGACCGGGTGGCGTCGCTGTTCCTGGTCGACCCGCTGTTCTCCAGCCCGGACTGGATCAGCCGCGTCCTGCCGGCGATGGAGGCCGCGGCGGCGCTGGTCGACCGCGACTACACGATCGACGAGGTGATGGCCGCGCTCGGCGGGCTGGTGACGCGCCGCAAGGCCGCCCTCGTCGCCGAGCGGGCCCACCGCCTGCTGGTCGGCACCACCATCCTCGACGACCTCCGCAGTGAGCCGGAGCTGGGCGTCGACGACTACGCCCGCATCCGCTGCCCGGTCGGCGCCGTGTACGGCACGGCGTCGGAGATGCTCCCGCTGGCGGACGTGCTGCGCACCTACGTCCCGTCGGTCGACCTGCACGCCATCGACGGGGCGGACCACCTGGGGATCTTCGGTCGCACCAAGGAGCTGGGCGCGCTCATCCGCGGCCACGTGCTGGCGCAACACACCGCCCGCGTACCGGGTTGACGGCGTGGCCCGGTTCCTGTTCGTCGTCCCGCCCCTGGTCGGCCACACCAATCCGACGATCCCGCTGGGCCGCGAGCTGACCCGCCGCGGCCACGCCGTGGCCTGGACCGGGCACCCCGAGGTGATCGCCGACCTCCTGCCCGACGACCTCACCTTCATCCCGGTGGCCGACGCCATGCCCGACGACGTGGTGGCCGCGGTCGAGCGCCGGCTCACCAAGAGCACCGGCGGCATCGGCGGCTTCTCCACCCTGTGGAACGACTGCGTGCTGCCGATCGCCCACCAGATGCTGCCCGGCGTCCGGGCCGCGGTGGACGACTTCGGCGCCGACGCCCTGGTGGTCGACCAGCACGCCCTGGCCGGCGCGGCGGTGGCCGAGGAGCGGGGCCTGCCCTGGGCGACCTCGGCGACCAGCTCCGCCGACCTGGTCGACCCGCTCGACGGCCTGCCCAAGGTGTCCGCCTGGCTGCACGAGCAGATGAGCGCCGTGCTGGTGGCGGCCGGGGTCGACCCGCCGCGGGCCGAGGCCGTCGACCCCCGCTTCTCGCCCCACCTGGTGCTGGCCTTCACCACCCGCGACCTGGTCGGGCCGACGGTCGCGGCTTCCGGCAACTGCACCTTCGTGGGCCCGTCGTTCGACGAGCGGCCCGACGACACGGACTTCCCCTGGGACTGGCTCGACGGCGCCAAGCGCAACGTCCTGGTCACCCTGGGCACCCTCAACTGGCAGACGGGCGGCCGCTTCTTCGCTGTCGCCGCCGAGGCGTTCGCCTCCTACGCGGCCGGCGAGGCCCGGGCGGTCTTCGTCGCCCCTGCCGACCTGGTGCCCGACCCGCCTCCGAACGTGCTGGTGGCACCCCGTGTGCCGCAGCTGGCGCTGTTGCCGCACCTCGACGCGGTCGTGTGCCACGGGGGCCACAACACGGTGTGCGAGAGCCTGGCCCACGGCGTGCCGTTGGTGGTCGCGGCGGTGCGCGACGACCAGCCGATCGTCGCCGACCAGGTGGTTCGTTCCGGGGCCGGTGTGCGGGTGAAGTTCACCCGGGTGACCGGCCCGGCCCTTCGGGAGGCGGTCGACACGGTGCTCGACGATCCCTCCTACCGGACCGCGGCCGAGCGCGTGCAAGCGTCGTTCGCCGCATCGGACGGCCCCGCCGGGGCCGCCGACCGCCTGGAGGCGCTCGTCGTCGACGTGCCTGCGCGCTCCACCTCCACGAAGGGACCGTGACGATGGTGAGCCTCCCGTACATCGACGACGAGATCGCGCGCATGGATGCCGGCGGTGCGCCGCCGGCCTACCTCCGGCACTTCCACTGGGGTCACTACGACGACCTCGACGGCTTCGACGACAGCGCCGAGGGCTACGTCTCGGCGGCGGAGACCATGACCGAGCGGGTGGTCGCCGCCGGCCGGGTCGCCGACGACCGTCGCATCCTCGACGTGGGCTGCGGCTTCGGCGGCACGCTCGACCTCATCCGCGGCCGCAACCCCGGCTGCCGGCTGGCGGGGATCAACATCGACGAGCGCCAGCTCAGCTGGGCGCGGCGGCTGCTCGGTGAGAGCGCGGCGGCGATCCCGTTCGTGACCGCCGACGGCTGCGTGCTGCCGGTCCGTGACGCCGCGATCGACCACGTGCTGGCAGTCGAGTGCGTGTTCCACTTCCCCAGCCGCAAGCGCTTCTTCCGGGAGGTCGCCCGGGTGCTGCAACCCGGCGGCACGCTGGCGCTGTCGGACTTCGTGCTGGCCACCGGGTCGGCCGCGTCGGTGGCGCTCAACGTGCGGTCGGCCGGCCTGGGCGAGTGGTACGGCCGGTCGGCCACGCCGCTGACGTCCGTCGCCTACGAGCGGCTGGGACGCAGCGTGGGCCTGGAGCTGCTGGTCGACGACGACGTCACCGAGCGCACGCTGCCCACCTACCCGGCGCTGCGGCGGCTCTACAAGGAGTCCGGCGCGGTCGACGGGGTGATCACGGTCGACTCCGTCGAGCAGCTGGCCCGGGGCGGCGGCTGGGAGTACCACGTGCTGGCCTTCCGCAAGCCGGCCGGGGCCGAGGCCGGGGCCGGGGCCGACGGATGAGCGTCAACTTCTCGTACGTCGACTCGGCGCTGCAGCACATGGAGGACGGCGAGCCGCCGCCCTTCTGGCGCCACTTCCACTGGGGCCTGTTCGACGAGCCCGACCGCGCCGACGACAGCCCCGAGCGCTACTTCGTCGCCGCCGAGGCCATGACCGACCACGTGATCGCAGCGGCCGGGGTGGGCGCGGGCCGTCGGGTCCTCGACGTGGGCTGCGGCTTCGGCGGCACGCTCGACCACATCCGCAGCCGCCACGACGGGTGCCGGCTCGTCGGCCTGAACATCGACGAGCGCCAGGTGCGCTGGGCGGGCCGCCTGCTCGACCGCGGTGAGTCGCCCGTCTCGTTCGTGACCGCCGACGGCTGCCGGCTGCCGGTGGCCGACGGGTCGCTCGACCACGTGCTGGCCGTCGAGTGCATCTTCCACTTCCCCAGCCGCAAGGCGTTCTTCGTCGAGGTCGCCCGGGTGCTGCGGCCGGGCGGGACGCTGGCGCTGTCGGACTTCCTGATGGCGCCGGGCGCGCTGGCGCAGGTGGCCGAGACGATGGCGTCGTCGGCGGCGGGGGTGGGGGAGGACAGCTGGTACGGCCACATGGCCAAGCCGCTGACGTCGTCGGGCTACGAGCGGCTGGCCCGCCGCACCGGCCTGGAGCCGCTGGTCGACGACGACGTCAACCGGCGCACCCTGCCCACCTACGCGGCGCTGCGGCGCCTCGCCGCCGAGGACACCAGCTCCGACGGGGTCACCAGCATCGACGGCATCGAGGCCCTGGCGATCACCGGCGACCTCGCCTACCACGTGCTGTCGTTCCGCAAGCCCTGACTACGACGTCCACTCGACGCTGCGGGACCACAGCTCGGCGGCCAGCTCCGGGGTGGCGACCGGGCTCGGCTCCTTCGGCTCCCGGCGCTCGAAGTAGCGCCCGCTGAGGTGCTCGATGCCGGGCTCGGTGGCGCAGTGGAGCGACGCCAGGGCGCCGTCCTCCACCGAGGTCATGAAGCGGACGGCGATCGGCCGGATGGGCCACGGCACCTTCCGCCAGATGTTCGAGGCGACGACGCCCGGGTGCACCGCGTACGTGGTGACGCCGGTGCCGTCGAGCCGCCGGGCCAGCTCCTGGGTGAAGAGCACGTTGCACAGCTTCGACACCTGGTACTCCTTCAGGCCCCCGAAGCTCCTGGTGGGCCGGAGCTGGGCGTCGAAGTCGATCCGCTTGGGGCCGTAGTGGGCGTCGCTGGCCACGTTGACCACCCGGGTCTTGCCCTGGTCCCGGAGGTGCTCCAGCAGCAGGCTGGTGAGCAGGAAGTGGCCCAGGTGGTTGACGCCGAAGGTGCGCTCGAAGCCCTGGGCGGTGACCCCCTTGTGACCGGCGAGGCCGGCGTTGTTCACCAGCACGTCGAGTGGCTCGTCGCGGTCGAGCACCTGCCGGGCGCAGGCCCGCACCGACGCGAGGTCGTCGAGGTCGAGGGGGACGTGCTCGGCCCGTCCGGGGCCGGCCAGCGCGGCGATCTCGTCGACCACGGCCGCCGTCGGTCCGGCCGACCGGCACGCCAGGAGCACCTGCGCCCCTCGCCGCCCCAGCCCGAGCGCGGTGGTCCGCCCGATGCCCGAGCTGGCCCCGGTGACCAGGAGGGTCCGGCCGTCCAAGTCGTACGTCTCGTCGTTCCCCATCGTCAACAATCCCGTCAGCCCAGCGGATAGCAGTCAACATTCTGGTGTTGGGGGAGTGCCTAGTCCATAATTTCCGGACGGCTCCGAGCCGAGCAGGGGGATGTTCGATGCGTGCTGTAGCCCGTTGGGTGTTGGGGATCTTGGCGGTCGTCCATGTGGTCGAGGCCTTGGAGCTGCGGCGGCGCCGAGCGCGCCTGGCCGCGCTGCCGGCGCCCACCGGAGCGCCCGGCGAGCCGCTCGACGTGGTGGCCGCGACCGGCAGCGGCATGGTCGCCGGCACCCTGGCCGCGGTCGGGGCGGAGATGGCGACCAGCGGCGCCGAGGTGGTCGACCTGGTGCCCGCCGACCTGCCGCCCGTCCGGCTCCTGCGCCTGCTGCGCCGCCTCGAGCCCCCGCGGCTCGGCACCGACCCGTACTACACACCCGGCGGCGCCCACGAGACCGTGGTGCTGCACCCGTCGGTGACCCGCCGCATCGGCTGGGACCTCGACGCCCTCGCCGACGAGCCGCTCGACCGCGGCGACATGGTGCGCCGCACCCTCCACGCCCAGCGCCACGCCCCGACGGCGTCGGCGATCCGCATCGCCCCCGGTGTGTCCGCGGCGCCGTCGACGCCCGAGCAGCGCTGGCGCGAGCTGGAGGAGCTGCTGGCCCCCGCCTGGCCCTACGGCGCCCTCGCCCCGGTCTTCGTCGGCTTCGAGACCGTGCACCTGGCGGCGATGACCGCCGGCTTCCTCGTCGCCCCCTGGGCGGCGCTCGCGGCGCTGGCCACCTGGAGCGCCCAGCCGGCGCTGGTCCTCGGCACGCAGGGCGACGACGGCACGTCGGCCCCCGTCACCGCCAGCCTGCTGCGGCTCCCGCAGGCCTGGCTCGAGAACCTGGGCACCTGCCTGGCCGGGGCCAGGGCGACCCGGGCCCGGGAGGCACAGCGGGCCGAGACACCCGTGCCGGAGGTGCCGGACGAGGACGTCCTCTTCGAGCCCCGTCGCAAGACCTGCGCCTGGTGCGACTCGCCCGACCTCGTCGGCCGGCTCGACATCACCGACCTGCTGCAGAGCAAGGCCGGCGAGTTCCACCTCGACGAGTGCACCGCCTGCGGTCACATCTTCCAGAACCCCGCGCTCACGATCGCCGGCCTCGACCACTACTACGAGGACGCCTACGACGGCATCGGCGAGGAGCTGGCCGAGACCAGCTTCGCGGCGCTGGGGCCCATCTACCGCAGCCGGGTCGAGACCATGGCCCGCTTCACCGAGCCCCGCGCTTGGCTCGACGTCGGCACGGGCCACGCCCACTTCTGCCTGGCCGCCCGGGAGCGCTGGCCCGACATGGTGATCGACGGGCTCGACATGAGCGACACCGTGGAGGAGGCGCAACGTCGGGGCCGCATCGACACGGCCTACCTCGGCCAGTTCCCCGACCTGGCCGACGGCCTGCCCCGCTCCTACGACGTGGTCAGCATGCACCACTACATCGAGCACACCCGCGAGCCGCGCCGGGAGCTGGCGGCGGCCGCCAAGGTGGTGGAGCCGGGCGGCTACCTGATGATCGAGATGCCCGACCCGGCGTCGCCCTGGTCGCAGCGGCTGGGGCGCTTCTGGTGGCAGTGGGGCCAGCCCCAGCACCAGCACTTCGTCGCCTGCGAGCAGATGGTGGCGGCGGTGACCGACGTCGGCTTCGACGTGCTGTCGGTGGAGCGGGGGCCGGCGACGATGGGCGGCGACCTGTACAACTCGATCGGCCTGATGCTGCAGACCGTGGTCCGCAGCCCGCACCTGCCGTGGCTGCCGAAGGTCTCGGCCGGCTACCGGGCCCGGCGGCTGGCGCTGTACACGGCCGCCATCCCGGGACTGCTGGTCACCAAGGTCGCCGACGAGGTGAAGGACACCGTGCGTCGCGGGCGGGGCGACCGCTCGTCGGCCGGCAACGCCTACCGCCTGGTCGCCCGCCGCCGCTGAGCCGCTCGAGATTGCGACAGAACCGGCCCGAAACGGGCGTCTTCTGTCGCAGTCTCAGCTGTTCGCCAGCTCCCAGAAGCGGTTGCGGAC
This sequence comes from Acidimicrobiales bacterium, assembly GCA_035316325.1. Taxonomy (NCBI): domain Bacteria; kingdom Bacillati; phylum Actinomycetota; class Acidimicrobiia; order Acidimicrobiales; species Acidimicrobiales bacterium. The sequence continues at coordinate 6,443 of DATHJB010000061.1, read as the reverse complement.
GTCCTGCAGGGCCTTCTCGGGCTGGACGACGCCGGCCGCCGGGTGCCACGGGCCGACGAGGTCCGGGCCACCGTGGACGATGTCGGCCAGGTGGAGCGCCAGCTGGCACAGGTGGAAGGCCTGCCAGTACGCCAGCTCGGTCTCGTCGAGCGGCTCGCCGACGGTCCGCTCGTAGGCGGCCAGGTAGGCCGACGCCAGCGAGTCGCGGGCCATCTTGAGCATGGTCCGCTGGGCGACGTTGGCCACGTAGATGGGGCCGATCCAGAACGTGGTCAGGGTGGCGGCCACGTCGAACGCCGGCGGTCCCACCCGGGCCTGCATCCAGTTGACCGCCAGCTCGCGGGGCTCGTCGCCCCGCCACACGAACACGTAGCCGGGGTTGAGGTCGCCGTGGCAGAGGACGTCGGTATCGGTCCCGGTCCCCGGGTCGGGCCCGGTGGTGGCAGGACGGTGGGCCTGCAGCCAGCCCAGCTCGCGGTCGACCGGCTTGCGGCCCGCCGTCGTCGCTGCCGCCAGCTCGGCCAGCTCCTCGACCGGGTCGCTCGCCTCGTCGTCCGGCTCGGCGAGGTCGCCGACCGGCAGGCCGTGGAGCCGGGCGTGCATCCGGCCGAAGCTGGCGAGCAGGTCGGGCAGCGACATCAGCTCGGTGGTCATCAGCGTGAGCAGGTTCTCGCCGTCGGGCGGCCGGAACACCAGCAGGCCGTCGTCCTGGCGGTCGCACACCAGCTCCGGCGCCGGGAAGCCCCGGGCCTCGAGGCCCTGCACCCAGGTCGCCTCCCGGGCCAGCACGTCGCTGGCCGAGGTGCGGGCGACCAGCTGGCCGGACCACTCCGGGTCGTCGGTGTCGAGGGCGAAGGTGTAGGCGTCGGGGCCGGCCCCGGCGATGACCGGTTCCGGCCCCTCGGCGAGGGCGGGTCGGGCGCCCAGGGCCGCCTCGGCGGCGGCGAGCACGCGCTCGGCGGCGGTGTCGGGGTCGAAGCCGGTCGCCCCGGTGGCGTGGTCGGGGCGCTTCCGGCGCCGACGAAGTACAACCATCCTGCTTCCCCCAGAACGCACGGTCGCGGTCGCCGCACCGTAGCGCAGCGAAGTCAATAGCTGCCTCGATCTCAGCCCTCCTGGCCAATAGCCGCCCAGACGCCGGTCGCCGCGGCGGCACGGGCGTAGGCGGTGAAGTCCTTCGGCTCCCGGCCCAGCGCCCGCTGCACGCCGTCGGCGAGGTTGGCGTTGCGGCCGTCGAGGATCTCGGCGAACAGGTCGTTCAGCGCCGCCGCGTGCTCGGGCGGCAGGCCCACGCCGGTCAGGACCTCGGCGAACTGCTCCGACGTCACCGGCAGGTAGCGGATCTCCCGTCCCGACGCTGCGGACAGCTCGGCGGCCGCGTCGGCGAAGGTCAGCAGCCGGGGGCCGGTCACCTCGTAGAGCTCGCCGGCGTGGCCCGGCCGGGTGAGCGCCGCGGTCGCGATGTCGGCGACGTCGTCGAGGTCGACGAACGGCACCCCCACGTCGCCAGCGGGCAGCGCCAGCATCCCGGCGAGCACCGGGTCGAGCAGGAAGCCCTCGCTGAAGTTCTGCGCGAACCAGTCGCAGCGCACGACGGTCCAGTCGGCGCCGGCGTCCTGGACGACCTTCTCGCTCGCGACCGCTTCCGGCTCGCCCCGCCCGGACAGCAGCACCAGGTGCCGCACACCCGCCGCCACGGCCAGCTCGGCGAAGCCGCGGATCTGCTCGGTCGCCCCAGGGAACGCCAGGTCGGGGTAGTAGGAGACGTAGGCCTTGGTGGCTCCCTCGAGCACCGGGGCCCAGGTGGACGGGTCCTCCCAGTCGAACGGGATCGCCGACGACCGGGAGGCCCGGCGGACGGGCAGGCCGACGGCGTCGAGCCGCTCGGCCACCCGGCGCCCGGACTTGCCGGTGCCGCCGACGACGAGGACGAGGTCTTCAGGGTTGGTGTGTTCGCTCATGGGAGCCAGTGAAACGCCACCGGGTGAGACGGGCCATAGTCAGGAAGCTCGAATCCATGTGTCAGCGTCTACCATGACCCCATGGACGCACTGGTGGGCTTCCTCAACGGTCCTCGGGCGCGCGGCGCCTTCCTGCTGCGGGTGCTGATGGACCCGCCGTGGTCGATCCGGGTGCAGGACGAGTCGCCGCTGTCGGTGGTGGCCATGAGCCGGGGCGAGGCGTGGATCGTGCGCGGCGATGGCGACGTCACCCGGCTGGGGGCCGGCGACGTGGCGATCATCCGCGGCCCCGAGCACTACGTGTTCGCCGACCACCCGGACACCCCGCCGCACGTGATCGTCCACCCCGGCCAGCGCTGCGCCACCCTCGACGGCGAGGACCTGGCGGAGGCCATGGGCCTGGGCGTCCGCACCTGGGGCAACAGCACCGAGGGCACGTCGGCCATGATGATCGGCACCTACGAGGAGAGCAGCGAGATCGGCCGGCGCCTGCTCGAGGCCCTCCCCGTGCAGCTGGTGGTCCGCGGCGACAGCTGGGACTCGCCGTTGGTGCCGCTGCTCGCCGACGAGATCGGCAAGGACGAGCCGGGCCAGGAGGCCGTGCTCGACCGCCTCCTCGACCTGCTGCTGATCGCCGTGCTGCGGACCTGGTTCTCGCGGCCCGAGGCCGAGGCCCCGGCCTGGTACGAGGCCTACGGCGACCCGGTGGTGGGCCGGGCCCTGCGGATGCTGCACAACGACCCGTCGTACCCGTGGACGGTGGCGTCGCTGGCGTCGGAGCTGGGCGTGTCGCGGGCCGCGCTGGCCCGGCGCTTCAGCGAGCTGGTGGGCGAGCCGCCGATGAGCTTCCTCACCGGCTGGCGCCTGGCGCTGGCCGCCGACCTGCTGCGGGAGCCGGACGCCACGGTCGGCAGCGTCGCCCGCGAGGTGGGTTACGGCAGCGCCTTCGCCCTCAGCTCGGCCTTCAAGCGGGTGCGCGGGGTCAGCCCCCGCCAGCACCAGGTGGCTGCCCTGGCCGCCCTGGCCGGCCAGTAGCCGAGGTCGCGGGCGTCAGTCCTCGCCGCCGCGGACCAGGCGCAGGGTGCGCGCCGGAGCGGGCTCCGGAGCCGGCTCGGGTCGGGGTGCCTCGCCGCCGGGCACCAGTCGGGCCGTGACCGCGGTGCCGATGCCCAGGTGCGAGTCGACCACGAGCGTGCCGCCGATCACCGCCGCCGACGCCCGCATCACCGCGATGCCCGAGCCCTCGGGCACGGACGCCAGGTCGAAGCCGGTGCCGTCGTCGCCCACGCACATGGCGATCGAGTCCTGGTCCGCCTCGATCACCACGTCGATCCGGGTGGCGTTGCTGTGGCGCCACACGTTGTGCAGGGCCTCCTGGGCGACCTGCAGCAGCACGGTCTCGGAGATCCAGTCGAGGGCGATGTCGTCGGTCATCTCCAGCGACAGGCGCGGCGCCGGGTGGTCGCCGTAGATGCTGGCCAGGTAGGCACGCATGGGGATGCCGAGGCGCTCGCTGCGGCTGCCCCCGCCGTGGCCGTCGAGCGGGCGGATCGCCTGCACCAGCTCCCGCACCGACTCGGCGTGGCGGGCCAGGTCACCGCTCACCAGGGCCGACGCCTTGGCCAGCGCCGAGCCCGAGTCGGTGGGCGCGTCGCCGGCTCCGGCGCCGGCCAGGAGGCTGAACGACGTGTAGGCGGCGACCGCCTGCTCGTAGAGCTGGGCGGCGAAGTGGTGGCGGTCGTGGAGGCTGCGGTCGAGCAGCTGGGTCATCAGCCGCTGCCGCTCGTCGGAGGCCTGCTCCACCTGGCGGTACAACCGCCGGGTCTCGCCGACCGCGGCCATCTGGCGCAACCCGCCGAGCACGAACATCAGCGACACCACGGCCAGGGCGAAGGGCACGGCCCACGAGCGCTCGTCGGCCACGCTGGCGGTGGCGACCAGGAGCGCCCCGAGGCCCGCCAGCGAGATCACGGTGCTCAGCGAACCGCCCCGCACCTGCGCCGCCAGCGGCAGCCGGCCCAGGCCCTGGCGCAGCAGCAGCGGCACGTTGAGAGGGATGAGCAGGTACTGGCTCATGCACAGGGCGGTGAGGGCGACGATCGGCGGTGCCGGCAGGTCGAAGCCCGACGCGCCCTGGGCGATCTGGAGCGCCACGTTCACGGTGCCGACGGTGCCCAGGGCCAGGGCGCACACCTCGAACACGCCCCGTCCAGGGCCGAGCCGGACCGCGAGCATCGCCGCCCAGTAGGTGCCGGCGAGGACGAAGAGCATGGACACGGCGAGGGGCACGGTGAACCACGACGCCTCGGCCTCGACGACGGCCGGCCACCACAGCACCGCCAGCGGGGCGGCGACGGCGACGGTGGCCATGATCGACTCGATCACGTCGACCGACAGCGCCCGCCGACCCGAGCGGCTGCGCACGAGCATGGCGACGCCGATGGCGTGGGCCAGCCCGCTGACCACCACGACCGGTACGCCCAGGGCGTTGCCCCAGGTCCAGCCGGTGGCGAGCCCGACGAGGATGCCCACGCCGGTGAGGAACGACGCCGCCAGGCCGACGTACAGCGCCATGTAGGCGGGGCGGTCGCGGGACGGTGTCCGCCAGAAGGCGAACCAGCCCACCACCAGCGCCGGCGCGGTGTAGGCGCCGCACGCCATGTAGATGAGCACGAACAGGTAGGTGCCCCGGGTTTCCACGAACGCCGACACGATCGTGATGAACGGCAGCGAGACCGCCACCCACAGGAGCCCGAGGCCGCGCACGAGCGGGGAGAAGAGGACGTCGGTCTTCGGCCTGTCGGTCATGTGCCTCTCCCCAGGGCTCACGCGGAACTTACTTCGGGTTGACCAGCACTGTCTGCCGAGACGCTCCAACTGACACATCGTCGAGTGCGATGATCTGGTTACTGCTCGTCTTCGGACAGTATCGACGCAAAGGTCAATAAAATCCTTGACAGCTGACACCGAGATCCGAAAACTGCCATCCGTGGGGGGAGGGACTGGGACACGCCCTGTGGCCGCGCTGGCCTACAACCCGGCGCTCGACGGGGTGCGGGGGCTCGCGATCGCCGCGGTCCTGCTGTTCCACGGCGGCTTCGCCTGGGCGCGGGGCGGCTACCTGGGCGTCTCCACGTTCTTCACGCTCAGCGGCTTCCTCATCGCGTCGCTGCTGCTCGCCGAGCACGCCCGGGCGGGGCGCATCGGCCTCACCGCGTTCTGGGCGCGCCGCATGCGCCGGCTGCTCCCCGCCGCCACCATCACCCTGGGCGCCCTGGTGGCGAGCATCCCCGTCACCACCGAGCAGTGGGAGCGCAACCTCCCCGGCGACGTCACCGCCTCGGCGCTGCAGGTCGCCAACTGGCGGTTCCTGTTCGACGACCGCGACTACGGGCAGCTCTTCGCCGCGCCCTCCCCGGCCACGCACTTCTGGAGCCTGGCGATCGAGGAGCAGTTCTACTGGCTGTTCCCGCTGGTGGTCGTAGGTGCGATGGCGCTGTTCCGGGGCTCGCGGCGGGCGCTCGGCGGTGTGCTGGTCGGCCTGCTCGGCGTATCGGCCGTGCTCAGCTGGCTCTACCGGGACCAGACGTCGGTCGTCTACTACTCCACCCCGATCCGCATGGGCGAGATCCTGGTGGGCGCGCTGCTGGCGGTCGTGCTCGTCGCGCCGCTCCGGGGCTGGGTGGCGCGGGTCGTCGCCGTCGCCGGGGTCGCCGCCCTGGTCTACAGCGCCTGGGCCTGGTGGAACGTCGAGCAGTCCTCCACGTTCGTCACCCGTGGTGGCCTCCTGCTGTACGCCGTCGCGTCGGGCGCCGTGGTGGCTGCGGCCTGCGTGCCGGGGCCGGTGCGGCGGCTGCTGGCGGTCGAGCCGCTCCGGCTGCTGGGCCTGATCTCCTACGGCGTCTACCTCTACCACTGGCCGTTGTTCCTGCTGATCGACCCGGCGCGCACCGACCGCCTGCTGACCCGGCTCGGCGCCGACGGCGCGCACCTGCGGTCGTGGAGCCTCCTGGTGGTGCGGATGGTGGTGGTGCTGGCGGTCGCCGTCGCGTCGTACCGCTGGGTGGAGCTGCCGATCCGGCGGGGCTGGCGGCCGAGCGTGCCCCGGGTCCCCCTTCCCGCCCTGGCCGCCGGGGGTGTCGCCGCGGTGCTGCTGACGGCGTTCGCCGTGCCCCGGGTGTCGCCGCCGCCGCCCGACCCGTTCGTCTCCCTCGTCTCCGTCGACCAGGGGCCCGACCCGGCGATGGTGCCGCCCGACGCGATCGTGGGCGTGGTGGTGGGCGACTCCACCGTGGTGCGGTCGGCCTGGGGCCTCACCGCCTGGGGCATGGACAACGGCAACGAGATGGTGCTGGTCAGCGGGTCGGCCGAGGCCGGCTGCAGCATCGGCGACGAGGGCGAGGTCGAGTACCGGGGCGAGCGGTCCGCCCTCCGGGGTGAGCGGTGTGCCGTGTGGAAGGAGCGCCTGCTCCGCAGCATCGA
>DATHJB010000060.1 GCA_035316325.1 Acidimicrobiales bacterium | reverse complement strand
CCTCGTAGCCCCCCCACGTCGTCGCCCCCGATCGGCACTGGCAATTGAGGATACTGTATCACCCATGGGGAACATCAAGGTCGGCGTGGCCGTCGCCGACATGTCGGCCTTCGAGGCCGTCGACCCGGCCTATGGCATCGGCGACCAAGCGGCGCAGGTCGCCGCCGCCCTCGAGGGCACCCGCGCCCGCGGCGTGGCCCACGCGGCCGACGTCGAACTGGTCTTCCGCACCTTCGACGCCGTCGATCCCGACCAGAAACGGGCCGTGGCCAGGGCATTCGCCGCCGACGGCGTGGCTGCCGTGCTCGGCGCCCGCGACTTCACCTACGGCGCCGTCGCCCTCGCCGAGCGCCTCGGCGTGCCCGTCCTCGACGTCAACGCCGTGCCCACGCCGGTCCACGCCCGGTGCGCGCCGCTGCTCTTCACCATCAGGACGGCGCAAGACGTTCTCTACCGAGCGTTCATACGGTGGGCCGCCGCACGGGGGGCGTTCGACGGGTCGCCCCGCATCGGCGTGTTCTCCGACCGGTACACCGAGACGAGCACCAACGCCGCCCTGGCCGAGCTGGAACGGCTCGGCCACCACGACGTCGTGCGGGTCCGCTCCGACGGCCTGGGCTACGGGAGCGACGACGACGTCGACGCCGCCACCCGCTTCCGTGACGAGGGCGTCACCGTGCTACTCCCGTTCGTGAGCGGGAGCAGCCTCGTCGAGCTGCTCGGGACCTCGTCGGCCCTCGGGCATCGTCCGACCGTCGTCGACCTCGAGACCGGCGAGCACGCCACCGACGTCACCGCCAGCCTCATGCCCCCGGCCATCTACGACGGCACCGTGGCCCTGGCCCTCAACCGCGTCGGCGAGTCCGCCGCCGGGCGGGCGCTCACGCCGCGCACCGAGCAGGCGCTCGCCGACCACGAGGCAGCGACCGGGCGCCGGTTGGACACCAGCGGTCGGGCGTCGAGCGGGGAGCTGTCCAACGTGCTGCTCACCTCCGACCTCGTCGACCTGCTGCTCGCCGCCCTCGGTCACGTCGACGGGGCGACGGCAGCCGACGCCGTCGTGGCCGGGTTCGAGGCCATCACCGACCGGCCCTCGGCCAGCGGCGGCGACATCACCTTCGCCCCGGGCGAGCACTGGGGCTACCGCCACGGCCGAACCATCACGTGGTCGGCCGCAGCGGAAGCCTGGCAGGCCCAGGACGAGTACCGGCCGCTCAGCCGGTCAGGCTGAACTCCTGGTAGTCACCTTCGACCTGGTAGCAGGAGCAGTCGGCCCCGATGCTGACCGGGCGGAAGGTGTTCGAGCCGCTGTGGTCGTCGGCGGAGAAGCTGATGCTGTCCCAGTTGGCCGTGGCGAGGCCCTGGATGTTCTCCAACCCGGCCACCAGCCCCTCGGGGGTGATCTCGTCGGCGTTCGACAGCCCGGCGAGGAGCACCTCACCGAGGCTGCACATGCCGAGGATGTTGTTCAGCTCGGCCGACTCCGGCACCGCGGTGTCGGGCGCCTCCCCGGCGAAGTCCTCGTAGTTGTCGAGGCAGGCCTGGGTCTCGGGCGAGACCTCGCCGCCCTCGGTGAAGTCGCCGACCCGGTTCTGGGAGGTGGCGGTCAGCCCCTCGATCTGGGCCGGGGGCCGGCCGGCGACGGCGGCGTCGACCATGTGCTCGGAGAAGTCGAAGTCGAGGTAGGCCGGCCGGTAGCTCTGCTCATCGGCGAAGGTCATGAAGTTCGTCAGCGTCGTGCCCCCGATCATCGGGATCACCGCGGTGACGCCGTCGGCCTCGAAGCGCTGCACGGCGACCTGATCCTGATCGCTGCCGACCCCCTGACCGCCGGTCTCGATCTCACTGGCGATCTCGTAGCCCCGTGACGCGAGCTCGTCCCGGAGAGCGTCGACCGCCTCGATGTTGGCCGTATCGTAGAACAGGCCGATGGTCTGGTCCTCGAACTGGCCTTCCTCGTCGGCGTAGGCCACGAAGTTCCGGGCCGTCGTCGACTCGTCGGAGCGGACCGTGAAGAGGTAGGGCGAGGTGCGGTCGTAGACGCTCACCGCCGCCGCGTCGGCCGAGATCGTGGGGATCTGGAACCGCTCGGCGAGGCACTCGGCCCCGACCGTGAAGGTGCGATGGGCCAGCACGGCGAACACCTCGTCCTCCTCGGCCAGCTGCTGGCAGACCGCCGCCTTGGTGGTGTCGTCGGTCGGGTCGAAGCTGCGGACCACCAGCTCCACCTCGACGCCCTCGGGCAGGAGTCCCTGTGATTGCCAGGCGTCGGCGATGGCCAGCGCCTGCGCTTCGTTGTCGCCGGTGTCGTAGGCCGGGTTGATCGCAGCGAACTGCGACAGGTCGGCGTACACGAGCCCGATGCGCAAGGTCTCCGGCTCACCACCGCCCGTGTCGCCGACCGTCGTCGAGGAGTCGTCGGCCGTTCCCTCATCGTCGTCGCCGCAAGCGACCAGACCCAGGATGAGGAGCCCTACTGCCGTGCCGGCAGCCAGACCCCTACGTGCACGTGCCCCCATGCGACCCCTCCCTCTCGCGGTCCCCCCAGCGGGCGACCTCCTTTTCAGTGTACTCAATAAGACGGCCTGCGGATAGGGCGCACCGCACAGCCGACGACTCCGGCGCCGTAGCAGCGGCCGGCGTCGTCGCCGAGCAGACGCTCCCTGGTGATGGCGCCGAGGTCGTCCCCGCTCCTTCACTGCCCTCACCGAGCAGGGGAAGGCCGAGGCTGCCGTCGATCACCTGGATGTCGATGCCCTCGGTGTCGAGGTCGTCGAGCCGGGCCCGGGCGTTCGACGCGCCGGCCCGGACGCCGCCGAGGTCCTTGCCTTCGTTCTGTGCCCTAGCAGGTTTCTCGGGATGCCACGTGGGCCACGAACTCGTCGAGCTCCTCCCGGAGCTCCTGCTCGCTGATGCCGTCGAGCTCCGCCACGAAGTTCACGCTCTGCCCCGGGCGGATCCGCCCGTCACCCTGGCGGGGCTCGGCGACGACCTCGTCCTGGAGGTCGAGGCCCTCGCCGTCGAGCGCGCTGATCCGGATCTCGACGCAGTAGGTCGTCTCCTCGGAGTAGTTCTTGGCGAGGACCTGCACCCGGGACACGGTCCCCTCGCGGGCGTCACGCACGTCGTCCAACCGGACCGGCGGACGATTGACGATCTCGGCCACCGTCGCGCTGGCCCCGACGACGAGGCCGACGCCCACCACGACGTGGAACAGCCGGGCCCGGTGCCGCCCGTCGAGCCTCACGACGGGGACCGGCCCATCATCCGCTCCACCAGCGCGTCCTCGCGCACGTCGGCAACCGGCCCGAGCGAGCTGACCTCGCCCCGGTCCATGAAGAACACGGTGTCGGCCACCTCGAGGGCGACGGGCACCGACTGCTCGACGATCACGACGGTGGTGCCCAGCCCACTCAGCCGCCCGACGACCTCCAGCAGGTCCCTGGTGACCACCGGGGCCAGGCCGAGGGACAGCTCGTCGACGAGGAGGAGCTGCGGACCGGCCATGAGGGCCCGGCCCAACGCCACCATCTGCTGCTCGCCGCCGGACAGCGTCCCCGCCGTCTGATGGAGCCGGGAGCTCAGCTGCGGGAACACCTCGAGCACGGCGCCGAGGCGCTCGCCTAGCAGCTTGTGGTCGTTGCAGAACGGGAACGACCCGATCCAGAGGTTGTCGTGGACGCTCAGGCTCGGGAACGTCGACCGACCGCCGGCCATCAGCGTGATCCCGAGACGCACCCGTTGCTCCGGGGGCACGCCCACCAGGTCGATCCCCTCGTAGAGGATCCGGCCCCGTTCGGGGTCGACCAGGCCGGCGACCGCGTTGAGCAGCGTCGACTTCCCCACGCCGTTGCGGCCCACCAGGGCGTGGCAGCCGCCGCGAGGGATGGCGCACGACGTGCCGAACAGCACCTGGATCGCGCCGTAGGAGAAGTCGATGCCGTCGATCACCAGCAGGTGGTCGGGATCGGCGACCGGCACGGCACGGTCGCGGACCAGGATGGCGTCGACCGCATCGGGGTCGGCCGCCCTGGCCTCCTCCACCAGCAGTTCGCGGACCCGGCGCTCGTCCCGGACGTAGGTAGGCAACCCGGCCACGAGGAGGATGGCGCCGGCGATGCCGGCCAGCGGGGCGAGGATGAGGAAGCCGGTGCGCAGCGTGGTGGCGTCGGCGAGGATGCCGAGCAGGAGCGGAGCGCCGGCCGCGAAGACGCTCTGGACCACGGCGTCGAGGGCTGTGCCCCGGCCCCGCAGGCTCGGGTGCAGCACGTCGGCCCTCGCCGCGTTGAGCACGGCCTGCGGAGCGATGAGCGTCAGGGCGGCCAGCGAGAAGAGCACCAGCATCACCGGCGTGTTGCCGGTCGTGAAGGTCAGGTAGAAGAGGGGAAAGGTGAGCAGCCGGGCGACGCCGGCCACCATGATCCGGGCCGACGGATGGCCGGAGTAGGTGAGGCGGTCGGCGATGACGCCCGAGAGCAGGGCCCCGGTGAGGCCGCCGACGGCGAGGAGCGTGAGGGCCGTGGCCGCCTGCGACACCGACAGGTCGTGGTAGCGCACGAAGAAGGTGGGGGCCCAGGCCCCGATGCTGCCGAAGAAGACGCTGCCGAGGGCCGACGACACCAACGCCACGGTGAACGTGGGGGTGCGGAGGACGGCCTTGTAGGCGTCCCGGGCCCCCATGGTGTCGTAGGCCGACGGCGGCTGGACGGCGCCGTCGAGGTTCTGCTCCCGCCGGTCCTGCTCGCCGCGGACGGGCTCGGACAGGCGCCAGGCCAGAAGGGCGACGACGAAGGCCGGCAGCGAGAAGAAGTAGAAGGCGCTCCGCCACCCCCACTGGGTGGCCATGGCCGCCGCGATCGGGACGAAGAGCACGCCGATCAGCTGGCCGGTCTGGTAGACGCTCATCACCTTCGAGCGCTGGCCGACCGGGTAGTAGTCGGCCAGGAGCGACTGCGACGTGGGGTTGTCGCACGGGTCCCATGCCCCCAGGGCCATGCGGGAGGCCAGCAGGCTGATGTAACCCCGAGCCATGCCGGTCCAGATCATGGTGACGCCCCAGGCGGCGGTGCCCCAGGCGATGATCCGGGTGCGGGTGTAGCGATCGGCGAGCGTGCCGAAGGGCACGGTCAGGATGGTCACCACCGCGAGGTAGGAGCTGCTGAGCACGCCGAGGGACGTGTCCGAGAGCCCGAACTCCTGCTTCAGCAGCGGGAAGATCGTCGGCAGCAGGTACTGGTCGCTGACGTTGATGGCATAGACCGCCGTCAGGAGGATCAAGGGCCACCGGGTCGAGCCGACCAGTCGGCGGGTGACCTGGAAGTCCTCCCGGGGCGTCCGGCTCGGGCTCAATGAGCCGTGGGCGGCCACGTCGTGGCCGTAGCCGTCGCTGACGCGGAGGGTCGCCGCCCCCGTGTCGTTGGCCTGGTCGATCGCCGGTCGCACCTGCTGCCCGTCCAAGGCAGAAAGAGTAGCCTTAATTATCCGGCGTACTCAACAACCCCGTGCCGTATCGCTGGAACGCCATGCCACACATCCATGCCGTGACCAACGATCCATCGGCCCAGCAATGCCGCCGAGCCCTGGTCGAGGGGGTCAGGAGCCGCGGGTTCTGCTGCAGGAGACCCACAACTCATTCGTCAGCGCCGCGCACACCCACGATGACATCGAGCGAACCGCCGAGGCACTTCATGCCGCTGCAATTCACGCGCTCGGCTGGTGTCGGTGGACGCAAGGGCCATGCTTGCGCGGTTACACGGTGCGAGCTTCAGGCCCTCGGATGAGGGCAAACACATCGCTGGCCAGGGTGTGGATGTCGACGGGAGCGGTTGTGTCGACCCTGATGACCGGGCCCAAGGCGACAGGACGGTCGAACTCGGCGAGGGCCTCGGGCGTGACGGTGCGTCCGACGTGCGCGGCGTGGTGCGCATCAGATGAAGCGCGGGCTGCGTAGCGACAGGCAGCGATCTCAGCTGCGCATGAGCAGTAGACCTCGACAACGCAGGCGTCCAGGCCTGCGAGTTTGCCTCGCTCGTAATGGCTCCGGGGACGGAAGTTCGCCTCCAGCACGACTCGGTCGCATCGTGCGGCGACAGCCCAAAGGACCTCCATCACCGCTGCGCCGGTCCGGCGAGACCAGGTGAGGTCACCGACCGGTGGGCCGACGGCGTCCCAGATCGCTTCCTTCACGTAGTCCTTGGCCACCAGCGGGAACCCGAGCGCGCCGGCCAATGGCACTGCCACGGTCGACTTGCCGCTCCCAGGGGGTCCTGACACCAGCACCACGACCCGTCGACCCGACGACACCATCCCCACACCATCGCAGCCCGACCGACCCGCCCCAGCCCACCCCCGTACCCCCGCTCAGACGCGAAGCACCCGTTACCCCACCTCTCCTGCCGAAGACAGGTGTCTCCGCCAAGCGGACGTGTCCGAGGCAATTGCACCCAGATAAGCAGGAACGTAGCTCGCAACGTAGCTTTTTACCCTCGCAGGACTGATCACAACGCGGTAGTTCAAACAAGTATCAAGCGACACTGCGTGAACGATTGATCTCTTCCGGGGCGATCGACAGCGCCCTGACCTGCCGTGATAGCATGGCAATAGATGGACGCCGAGGAGCGCATTGAACTAATGACCGAGTCCATGGCATGGAAGAGGTCGTGGGTTCGATTCCCACTAGCTCCACTCCCTCGTCGGAGTATCGGGCTCGGCATCACGCCTCGCCCTCGATCGGCTCGGAGCCGGAAGCTAGCCCTGTCCGGACACGGCCGGTTGGGCTGCCAGCTCGTCTCGGAGGACGCGGCGCAGGAGCTTGCCGGTCTCGTTGTAGGGCAGCTCGTCGTAGAAGAAGACGCGCTCCGGCGTCCGGGCGGATCGCAGCACCTGCCGGACGTGCTGCCGCAGCTCCTTCTCCGACGCCTCGGCGCCGGCACGGAGGACGACCGCCGCCACGACTCGTTCGCCCCACTCCTCGTCGGGGACTCCGACGACGGCCGCCGCGCCGACCGTCGGATGGTCGAGTAGCACCGCCTCGATCTCCTCGGGCCTCAGGTTCTCGCCACCACGCACGATGACGTCGTCGAGGCGTCCGCGCAGGTAGAGGTAACCGGCTGCGTCCAGAACGCCGGCGTCGCGGGTGTTGAACCAGCCGTCGTCGGCGCCGCCCCCGCGTCCGAGGTACTCGCCTGAGACCTGCTCGCCCCGAACCCAGATCTCGCCGGCGTGACCAGGAGGCACCGGCCCGCCGAGCTCGTTGCGAATCGAGACCTCGATGCCGGGCAACGGCCGCCCGACGGAGCTGAGCCGAGCCCGAACCTCGGGATCGTCGCTCGTCGCGGCCAGCCGATGGTCCGACGGTCCGAGCACCGCGACGGTGCTGGAGGTCTCGGTGAGCCCGTACGCGTTCACCATGTCCGTCTCCGGCAGCAACCGCATGGCGCGCTCGACCACGGCTCTCGGCATCGGTCCACCCCCGTAGGCGAGCGACCGGAGGGACGGTAGGCCCTGGCCGTCAGCCTGGACGACGTCGAGGATCCGGTTGAGCATCGTGGGGACGACCATGCCGTGCGTCACCGACGAACGCTCCACGACGTCGACCCACGCCTGCGGATCGAACCGCTCGAGCTGCACGACGCGACGCCCGAGGTAGGTGTTCGACAGGACCGCGGAGACCGCGGCGACGTGGTACGGCGGGACCGACACGACTGCCGCTTCGTCCTCGCCTGCCGTTCCGAACTCGAGGGATGCGACGATGTACGCCGCCAGGTTGCGGTGCCGGAGCACGGCCGCCTTCGGCTCGCCCGTGGTCCCGCTGGTGAACAACAACACCGCGACGGCGTCGGGATCGCAAGCCCATCCATCGGACTCCGGGACGGACTCGTCCTCGATCGAGGCGAGGAAGTCGAACCGCGAGATGACGTCGATCTCACGCACGCCGGCGAGTCGCTCGGCGACGCCGTCGCCGGCGATCACCACTGCTGGCGCGGTGCGCTGGACGATCGCCACCAGGCGCTCGTCGGCGAGGCGATAGTTCACGGGCACGAAGGGCTTGGCGGCGATGCCAGCGCCGAAGAGCGCCACAGGGACCGCTGGCGAGTTCTCGTCGATCAAGACGATGTTGTCGACGGTCCGTCGTGCCAGCAGCGAGCCGGCACGCCGCGCCCGGACCCCGAGCTCGGCGAAGGTCCAACCCTCGCCCCGTGCGCCGAGCGCGGTCCGTTCGCCGAGCGAGTCGGCGGCCATCTCGAGGATCATGCCGGTGTGCATCGGTCCCTGCCTGCGTCAGTCGGAGGAGGGGAGCGGCTTGGCTCCCTTGATCAACAAGGCGGCACCGCCAACCGACAGGGAACCGGCGCCGGCCTTGCTGCAGAGCGCTTCGAGCGAGTCGTCGACGCTGACGTAGCGCTTGCCGACCAGGGTGCCCTCGTCGAACGGCGGGGTCGGCTCGCCGCTCGGAGCGCCTTCGTCAGGGAGCGGCAACATCGACAGGCCGCCGCAGCGCAGGTCCACGTCGCCCTCGGGCGCTTTGACCACGACGATCTCGGTCGAGCATGCGGCTGACCGCAGACGGGTGCCGGGCTTCAGTTCCATCGCTGGCCACCTCCTTCGCTCGCACACGCGAGCTGAGCGGGCTGCCTCAATGGTCTTGATACAGCCGGTACGATTGCTTCGTTCTCTACGGATCCTCTAACGGTCAGGTGCGACGCAATGTCACAACCTCCTCGCGTTACGGTCGGACGGCTGATCGTCGAGTTGCACAGGCTCACCCGCCAGGAGCTCGATGCTGCGACCCGTCCCCACGGCATCACCCCCACGCAATTGGGCATGCTCAGGCGGCTGGCGGAGCAACCGGGCCTTTCCGGTGCGGATATGGCCCGGCGCTTTGGCACGTCCCCGCAGGCTTCGTCGGCCGCCCTGGCCACGCTCGAGAGCAAGGGGCTCATCGAGCGGTTGCAGGAGCCCAACGGACGCAAGCTGGTCCGGTCCTCCCTGACGGAGACAGGCAAGGAGGTGCTCGCGGTTGCGTTGGACGATCTGTGGGAGGTCGAGCGACGGCTC
Organism: Acidimicrobiales bacterium; assembly: GCA_035316325.1. NCBI lineage: Bacteria > Bacillati > Actinomycetota > Acidimicrobiia > Acidimicrobiales > Acidimicrobiales bacterium. The sequence continues at coordinate 39,764 of DATHJB010000060.1, read as the reverse complement.
CTCGCCCCGTTCACGGATGAGCAGCTCGAGACGTTCATCGAGCTGATCACGTTGTACCTGTCGCATTCGGCTGCAACGTGACGGGCTCGGCAGGGCACGGCCCGATCGGGTCGGCGACCCGTACGTCGGCTGCTCGCCGGCCCGGCCTGAGATCGGCGTACCAGGCCAATGGCAATGCGATCGCGGCACCGGCCAGCAGGACCGCCATCGAGCCGACCGCATCGGCTATCGGGCCGAGCATGAGGCTCGACGCACCGACCGTCCCTGCGAACGCCATCGTCCAGAGGGTGCTGAGACGACCGCGCTCGTGGTCCTCGAGCTCGACCTGGAACGAACTGGTGAGGGCGGTCGTCGCGGCGAGGTAGCTGGCGCCGACGCCGATCACGAGGATCGATCCGCCGATCGGCCCTCTGACGAGCGCGAAAGCTGCAAGCAGGAAAGCGAACGCAACAAGGCCCCTACGGACGACGGCGGCCTGGGAGACTCGGCTGAAGATGGTCCCGTTCGAGAGCGCGCCGAGCACGGCACCGAGTCCGAAGCAGGCGTAGAAGACGCCATAGGCGGGGGAGGTCGCTTCGAGGCCGAGGTTCTCCTCTGCGATCACCGGTAGCTGGTTGACGAAGTAGAGGCACGCGAACGAGAAGACCGTGATGGTGACGAGCGCCCTGCCCACGACCCGGTTGTGTCGACCGGTCGCGAAGCCGGCCAGCAGCGCCTCCTTCAAGGGCTCCGATCGCGCCCGTTCCACGCTCGCGATCGGCACCCGCACGAGCGTGACGATGACGAAGATCATCGCCAGCCCGGCGATCACGAAGATGTGCCACGGCTCGAGCGCCACCAGGCAGGCGCCCGCCGCCACCGGCCCGATCACCCGTGTCGCGTTCTGCTGCGCGCTCATCAACGAGATGGCGCCGGCGAGGTGCCTGCGCTCGACCATTCCTGGGAGAAGGGCCATGTACGCGGGCATGTAGAGGGCGTTGCAGACTCCGAAGCCGGCCGTGACCACCAGCAGGAGGCCGGGCGTCACGTTCTCCCCGACCACGACGCGCGCAAGCGCGAACGACAGCAGCATCTGCGTGACGGCCAGACCGACGAGCAGCTTCCGCCGGTCCAGACGATCGACGAGCAAGCCCCCCGGGAGCCCGAGCACCAGCACCGGCGCGAGATAGACGAACGTGATCTGCCCGACGAACCCTGCCGACTCCGTCAACTCGTAGGCGAAGGCCATCAGGACGACGTGACGCATCCACGTGCCGACGTTGGCGACGAACGAACCGACGAACACCGTGCGGAAGGCCCGGTAGCCGAAGGCTGCTCGCGCAGAGCTCTCGGGGCGCTCGCGCCCGGGGCGGCGCCCTTGGGCTCTCACCGCTGCAGTTCCGGCAACCGCAGCTCGACCAGCGACTGGATCTCCGCGATCTTGCCCGGCGCGTGCAGGTGGCACCACGCCGAGGATCCATCGGGGGCGAGGATCGGATCGGGGGTTGCGTCGCGACACACCTTCATCGCCAACGGGCACCTCGTGTGGAACCGGCAACCGGCGACCTTCGCCCGCGGCGACGGCAGCTCCCCCTGCAGGACGATGCGTGGCCGACGATCGCGCTCGCGTAGTTCGTCGCCCGGCACTGCCGAGAGGAGGGCAAGTGTGTACGGATGCTTCGGTTTCGCCACGACGACATCCGCTGGACCTTCCTCGACGATCCGCCCGAGGTACATCACGGCGATCCGGGTGCTGATGTGGTCCACCACGGCGAGGTCGTGGGCGATGAAGAGATAGGCGACGCCGAGCTCCGCCTGGAGCTTGGCGAGGAGGTTGATGACGTCGGCCTGGGTCGACACGTCGAGCGAGCTGACCGGCTCGTCGAGCACGACGAGCTCCGGGTCGAGGGCCAGGGCGCGGGCGATGGCGATGCGCTGGAGCTGGCCGCCGGAGAACTCCCGCGGGTACCGCTGCGCGAAGGCGGGACGCAGGCCGACGAGCTCGAGGAGCTCGGCGACACGATCCGGGCGGCTGGTGCGATCACCGAAGTGGTGGGTGCGCAGCGGCTCGGCGATCGAGTCGCCCACCGGCGTGAAGGGATCGAGTGACGAGTACGGATCCTGGAAGACGAACTGCACCCGCCGACGCACGGCCTGGCGCTCCCTGACCTCGAGGTTTGCGAGGTCGATGCCGTCGACGAGGACCTGTCCTGCTGTCGGTTCGATCAGCCCGAGCGCGATGCGACCCAGCGTCGTCTTGCCCGAGCCCGACTCGCCGACGAGGCCGAGGGTCTCACCCCGGTTGAGGACCAGGTCGACCGAATCGACCGCTCGGGTCGAACTCGTCCTCCGACGAAGGAACGCGCTGCGGAGGGGGAACTCCTTGCTGACCCCTCGCAGCTCGAGCAGTGCCGTCATGACTGCCCCATCGCCTCGGCGACGGGCGCCGCTCGATTGCTCGTTCCGTTCAGCTCCGCCGCCGTCGAAACGGGAACGGAGTGGCGCACGCACCGCACGATTCGTCCGACCGCGACCTCCGACGTGGGGATCGACGCGGCCGCGCACGCATCCTCGCGGTGGTCGCAGCGGGCGAAGAAGCGGCAGCCTTCCGGCATGGCATCGGGTGAAGGGACGACACCCGAGATGGACGGCAGCCGATCCAGACGTGCGCCGAGCCGGGGCCGCGAGCGGAGGAGCGCCCGTGTGTAGGGATGGAGTGGACCGTCGAAGAGTTGCTCGACCGTGCTCTGCTCGACGATCTGGCCGGCGTACATCACCGCGACCCTGTCGCAAAGCTCCTGCACGACACCGAGGTCGTGCGTCACGAAGACGACCGACATCCCACGCTCCCTGCTCAGATCTCGGATGAGCTCGAGGATCTGGGCCTGCACCGTGACGTCGAGCGCGGTGGTCGGCTCGTCCGCGATGAGTAGCTTCGGATCGTTGGCGAGTGCCATCGCGATGAGGGCCCGCTGGCGCATGCCACCGGAGAGCGTGTGTGGGTACTCCTCGAGGCGGCGTTCGGGATCGGAGATACCGACGCGGTCGAGTAGTTCGATGGCCCGTTCACGAGCGGCGGACCGGGACACCTTTCGGTGGACGCGTTGGGCCTCGATGAGTTGGTCGCCGATGGTGAACGCGGGGTTGAGGCTGGCCATCGGGTCCTGGAAGATCATCGCGATCTCCGAACCACGGACGCTCCGCATCCCCTTCGGCGACAGCGTCAGGAGGTCGCGTCCCTCGAAGCAGATCTCCCCGGCGAGGATCCGCGCCGGCGGCGAGGGCAGCAGCCGCAGGATCGACTGCGACGTGACCGTCTTGCCGCAGCCGCTCTCACCGACGAGGCCGAGGATCTCGCCCCTGTGCACTTCGAGGTTCACGCCGTCGAGCACTTCGACGACGTCGGATCCCGAGTCGAAACCGACGCGGAGGTTGCGGATGGAAAGGACCGCGTCGTCGACGCCCTGCACTCGCTCGCCGGGCACAGAGCCCTGGCGATCCCTCTGCGCCCCTGGCACGACCGACGTCGTACCGAGGACGTCGCCGACACGGCGGTGCAGCTCTCGCCCACCGCTGACCAGTGCGTCGCGCAGGCCGTCGCCGAGGGCGTTGAACGCCAGCGTCGTGAGGGTGATGGCGATCGCAGGCACCAGGATCAGCCGAGCATCGGTGGCGATGAGCGCGAAGCCGGACTTCAGCATGGCGCCCCAGGAAGCATGGGGCAGCTGCTGACCCAGACCCAGGAAGCTCAGCGAGGCCTCCACGACGAGGATCGTTCCCAGCACGACCGAAACCTGGACCAGTAGCGACGACAGCACATGCGGGAAGATCCGTCGAGCGAGGATCACGTTCGAGCGGGTCCCGATCGCCTTCGACGCTTCGACGTAGCCCTCCTCGCGGATGGCGAGGGCTTGCGCCCGAACAAGGCGCACGAGCCCGGGCACGACCACCACGGTCAGTGCGATGACTGCGTTGCGCGTTCCCGGTCCGAGGATGCCGGCGACGGCGAGGGCGATCACCAGCGGGGGAACGGAGAGCAGTGCATCGGTGACCCGCATCACCGCGAGGTCGACCAAACCCGATCGGTAGCCGGCGACGAGCCCGATAGGGACGGCGATGGCGACGGCGAGGAGGGCGACGAGGACGCTGGTCTGGAGCGACACCCTGGCGCCGAACAGGAGCCGGGCGAAGGTGTCCCGGCCGAGGTCGTCGGTGCCGAGCCAGTGCGTGCCCGACGGACCGGACAAGCGTTCGGACAGGTACTGGAAGTTGGGGTCGTGCTGGGCGATCAACGGCGCGAAGACCGCCATGACGACGACGATGATCAGGTAGGCGCAGGCGACCGCGGCCACGGGGTCGCGTCGGAGCCGACGGCCCGCCCGCCCCCAGTGCGACGCCGAATGAGTTGTCGCGGTCGAGCTCACGAGACGGAGACCTTCGGGTTCAGCCAGCCGTAGATCAGGTCGACGGCGAGGTTGATCACGGCGAAGGCGACGACGAACATGACGGCCACCCCTTGGATCACGGGCATGTCCTTGCTGGTCACTGCCTTGACCAGGTAGTCACCCATCCCCGGCACGGCGAAGACCGTCTCGACGATGACCGTGCCTCCGAGCATCCCGCCGAGGAGCAGACCGGCCACCGTCACCGCTGGGATCGCCGCGTTCTTGAGGACGTGCTTGCCGACCACGGTCAGAGGCCGGCATCCCTTGGCCCAGGCCGTACGCACGTAGGGCTCGTGCAGCGTGTCCACGACCCCGGCTCGCACCTGGCGGGCGAGCCGGGCCGCGGTACCGATGCCGAGCGCGACGGACGGCAGCGTGAGCGACTTCAGCCAATCGCCGACCTGGAGGCCCTCCGGGGACGTCAGCCGCGTGAAGCCGACGGCATCGAACCAGCCGAGCCCTATGGAGAGGTAGTTGACCAGCAGGATGGCGAGCACGAAGTTGGGCACGGACAGCCAGACGCTCGTGATCGCCAGGAGCACCCTGTCGACCAGGCCGTGCTGCCGTGCCCCGGCGATGACCCCGACGGGCACGCCGAGGGCTATGCCGACCACCATCGAACCGAGCACCAGGCTCAAGGTGACCGGCAAGCGATGCCGCACCTCCTCGGTGACGCTCGTGCCCGTCAGCAGGCTCTCGCCGAAGTCCAGACGGACGACATCGCCCAACCAGGTGCCGTACCGGGCGAGGAATGGACGGCTCAGGCCGAGCTCCTCCCGAACCTCCGCGATCCGCTCGGGCGTGGCGCTGGCGCCTCCGGCAAGGGTGGTCGCGGGGTCGCCCGGGACCAGCTCCAGGAGGGAGAAGATCCCTAGCGTCACGAGGAGGATCGTCGGCACCAGGAGGACGAGCCGACGCCCGATCAGCGGCAGCATGGCACCGCCCCCGGGTGGGCGCGAACGGCGGAGCGCCGACCCTGCCGCATCACTTCGACCCCACCGTGATCTCCCGCACGTCGGGGATGGACGTGTGCGGCCCGACCATGGAAACCACGTTCCCGACCCGCTCGGGGTCGTAGGCGTGGAAGGCGGAGCGGTAGAGCACGAAGACGCTGAGGGCCTCGTCCACCACGTACTCCTCCACCTGGTGCCAGAGCTCGGCAGCCCGAGGATCGTCGCTGGTGATCGTCTGCAGCTCGGCCACCATGGCGTCGAGCTCGGCGTCCTCGTAGCCGCAGACGTTGCCGATGGACGGCCCGGACCACTGCTCGAGCCGGCGAAGCCCGGCCTGGCTCGACACCGGCGTGAGGCTGACCGGCGCCCGCGGGTTCATGTAGGCGTCCTCGATGAAGTTGGACGTCTGGACGATGTTCATCGTGACGCCGATCTGGGCGAGCTGCTGCTGGATCACCTGGGCGGCTTCCGGCAGGCCCTGCCCGGGAGCCGGGACGATGTCGAAGGTGAACCCGTCCGGCAGTCCGGCTTCGGCGAGCAGCTCCTGAGCACCGTCCGGGTCGTAGGGGTAGACATCATCGAGGTCCGGGTTGTGGAAAGGATGCCCCTCCGGCCAGATGCCCGCGGCGGGGATGGAGGTGCCGCCGTAGACGGCGTCGTTGATGGCGTCACGGTCGATGGCCATGCTGAGGGCACGCCGCACCAGCGGGTCGGAGAAGGGCTCGTCCCGCTTGCAGGTCGTGAAGCTGGCGAGCTGGTTGGGATCAGGGACCACGGTGGTCTCGTAGCTGCTGTTGACGGCAGCGAGGTTGGGGTAGTCGAGGGGGATCCAGTCGACCTGTCCGGCGCTCAGCGCCCCGACCGCTGCCGGGATGTCGGGCACGTTGACGAACTCGATCCCGGCGATCCCGATGGAGTCCGCGTCCCAGTAGTCGGGGTTCTTCTCCAGCACCATCCCCTCGGTCACCGAGAAGGACACGACACGGAACGGTCCAGCCCCGGCCGGACGCTCGAAGTCCGTCCCGGGCGGCACGATCACCCCGGCAGCGCCACGTAGGCCGAGCTCGACCCATGAGGCAGCGGTGCCATCGGGGACCGAGAGGCGGAGCGTCGTCTCGTTGACGACCTCGACCTCCTCGAGCGAGTAGAAGGCCGGGATCATCGACGGCAGTTCCGGCGTGGCGAGGTACGCCTCGAGCGCCGTCTTCACGGCCGCGGCGTCCAAGGCGCTGCCGTCGGGAAACTTCAGTCCTTCCCGCAGCACGATCTCCACGGTCTCGGCGTCGACGACCGTGACCGACTCGGCGAGGTCGGGGGTCATGCCACCGTCGGGCGTGAACCGCATGAGCCCGCCGTAGATCAGGTGATGGACGGGGATGTCGCCGAACGCATCCACGCTCTCCATCGGGTTCAATGTCAGTGGGTAGCCCCGTCCCGGCGCGTTGAACTGGTACGCGATGCGGAGCTCGCCGTTCGGGTCAGCTTGGCCCGTCCCCTCTGTCCTCGGGCTCCCACTGCCGCCACAGGCGGCGACACCCAGTCCCAAGACCGCCGCAGCCAGCCACGTCAGCAGCCGCCTGCCTCGTCCCCCCGTAGTCATCGTGTCCTCCCAAGGATCTCCGCCTGCGGCACTTCCCTCAGCCGCGCGGTGGATCTGTTGTTGGTGTGGTTGTTCTGGTCGCAGGAATCGCAGGAACGCGCTGCTGTCACGCTTCCTGCAGCTCGCGCCGACGCCGCTCCTGGTCCCGGGCGATCTCTATGAGCTGGCTCAGAGGCATGTCGCCGAGGCAGACGCGCTGCACCGTGCGCTTGCCGGCGCTGGGCGCAGCCTCCTCTTCCCGAGCGTGCTGGATGGCGATGTTGTCCCAGATGACGAAGTCGTGAAGCCGCCACTGGTGCCGATAGACCTGCCGTGGCGCGTACATGTGAGCGAACAGCTCCTCGATCACCTCATCGCTCTGGGCCTCGTCCAGATCGAGGATCCGGTCGGCGTGGTGTTCGGTGATGAAGAGGACCGGCCGCCCGGTCCGAGGGTGCAGCAGGCGGAGGGGGTGGAGCGCGATGAACTCGGGCCAGTCGCTCGAGATCACCGAAACGTGGCGGTGCCGCAGGGTGAGATCGGCCAGGAACTGCTGGCGCTCGGGGAGGAGCGTCGACCAGGCGCTGGCGCCGCTGACGTAGGACGTCGACGTGCCCCCTTCCGGCACAGCGATCGCCTGCAGGCTGATCGCCTTGAGCGGGTGGTCGGTGTAGGTGAAGTCGGAGTGGAACGGCAGCCGGATGCTCCCGGCGGCGGTGTCGTTGTCGAGCACCCCCCAGCGGCTCCCGTTGTCCTCGAGCACGTCGCCGAACCACTCCATGATCTCGATCTGGCGCTCCGGCTCGAGTGCTCGTCCGACCCGGAACAGCAGGAACTGATGCTGGTTGAACGCAGCACGCAGCGCTTCGATCTGGGAGTCGTCGACGGTTCCGAGTAGATCGACGTCGAGCACCTCGACGCCGAATCCCTCATGCAGTGGACGCAGTCTCATCCTGTGCCCCTTTCTGGTTCTTTGGACCTGTCGGTCCGACGGGCTCGAAGGCGGGGAGTCGGAACCTTCCGGTTTCGTCCTCACAGTCCACGAACGTCACCCGGACCGGCATGTTGATCCGGACCTCCTCGTTCGTGAAGCCGTCGGGGTTGCTGATGAAGAGGGGGCCTTCCTCGAGCTCGACGAGGATCGTGTCCCAGGGCACCGGAAGGTCGGGGTAGTACGAGCGCTCGAACGTGCACCAGCTGACGATCTGACCGGTACCGGACAGGCGCTCCCACTCCAGGACCGCAAGCTCGCAGCGCTCGCAGGCGTCGGGCACCGGCGGCCACTGGACGTGTCCGCAGTCCTTGCAGCGCTGCATACGGAGCTCGCCCGCCTCGCAGAACGCCCAGAACTCATCGTGTCCCCGACCGCGAACGCGCCGAGGGCGTCGTTGCACGCTCACGCGTCGGCCCTCCTCAGGACGAGGGGATGTGACGACTCGGTGGTCGTCAGCGAGAAGAGTGTCGTCGTGACATCGAGGATCTGGCGATCGCCGGCCTCGTGGCGAAGCTGTCGGGCCGCCTCTGCGAGGTGGTTCCATCCGTGCATGTACGCCTCGGAGAGGAGCCCACCGCTGATGTTCGTCGGCAGGCGGCCACCGACGTCCATCTGGCCGTCCTGGCAGAACGCCAGGCCCTGTCCGGGCTCGACGAAGCCATAGCCCTCGATCTGGTTGATCAGATGGATCGTCGAGGCGTCGTAGCCCTCGAAGTGCTGGACGTCGGCGAGGGAGACGCCTGCCATCTCGAGTGCGCCCCTGCCCGCTGCCTGGAGCTGCGTCCGTAGTCGTTCCTTGACCATGTGGTGCATCTTCGACTCCGTGACCTCGACGTCGGCCCAACCGGCGACGGCGACTGGTATGTGGCGCAGGTCGTTCGCCTCGTCCGTTCGACGAAGGATCAAGCAGACCGAACCGTCGTTCGGGATGCACAGGTCGAAGAGGTGCAGCGGCCGGACGATGTACCGAGACGCCAGGTACTCGTCGATCGAGAGCGGCTTCTGCATGATGGCGTTCGGGTTCCTCAGGGCGTGCTGCCGAAGCTCGACCGCCACGGAGCCCAGGTCCGCCTCCGTCGCTCCGTACGTTTCCTGGTAGTAGCGGAACATCAGCGCCCAATGGGCGGCCTGGGCGCTCCAACCCCACGGGTGGTAGTAGTAGTACGAGCTGCGGTCAGCTCCGACGTAGGTGTCGCCGCCGAACTGACGACCGCTGCCCCGTGACCGTGAGGCGTAGAGGACGGCGACGGTGTCCGCTCGTCCGCCCGCCAACGCCGTGACTGCGTTGGCGACGATCCCGGCCATGGACCCTGCGGAGTCGCTGAAGCGGGGCTGCACGCTCAGCGCCTTGGCGATCGTCTCGACACCGACCGCTCCGTAGTCCAGCGTGGAGATCAGACCATCGACATCGTCGCGCTCGAGCCCGCAGTCCTCGAGCGCCCTGCTGAAGGACCGCTCGGCGAACTCTTCGACGCTCGGTCCGACGTAGTCCGGGCCCCCCGCCCGCCACGCGGCGTAGTCCTCGCCGTAGTCGGTTTCACCGACCCCGACGATGGAGCCGATGCCACGCAGCGCGACGCTCGGTGCGATGGACCCGATCATCAGGGTCGTGCCGGCCCGACGATGTGCGCCTCCGTGCCACCCTGGGTCGTGAGGGCGAGCTCTGACAGTCGGCCCGGCACGAAGCTGACATCGTGGTCCCCCGCATGGGCCCGCAACGCGGCGACGGTGCACTGCTCCCTCGGACGGAGCGAGAACGGGTCGTAGTGGAAGATTCGCATCGCGTTCAGATGCGTGATCTTGTCGACCCGCGTGTCGTCGCCCACGAGACGCAGGTAGCGCCACGCCTCCTCGGGGGAGTTGGGCCACGTGCTGTCCGGGTGCGGGTAGTCGCACTCCCACGTCACGTTGTCGATGTTCATCAGGTCCAGGTTCCGGACGCCGTGCTCGTCGTCGATGAAGCACGTGATGAACCGCTCGTTGAACTGCTCACTCGGCCACCGCCCGTAGAAGGGATGGTCGGGCAGGTACTCGACGTGGTGCTTGTACGTGTAGTCGGCGCGCTCGAGGAAGTAGGGCACCCAGCCGATCCCACCCTCGGAGAGGGCGAACTGGAGCCCTGGGAACTTGTGCATCATCGGTGACCAGATCAGGTCCGCCGCCGTGGGGTAGATGTTGATCCCCGAACAGGTGACCCTCGTCAGCATCGGTGCATCGGGTGACGTCTGGATCATGAACGAGCCCGAGCCGATGTGGAGGCAGACCACGACCTCGAGCTCCTCGCACGCCGCCCAGAACGGATCCCAATGAGTGTCGTGAAGGGACGGGAGCCCGAGCATGTAGGGGTTCATCGAGAAGGTGACCGCGTGGACGCCCTTCGCGCTGACCCGGCGGATCTCCTCGGCCATGAGCTGGGGGTCCCAGATCGGGACGAGCGCGCACGGGATGGAGCGCTCCGGGTACGCACCGCACCATTCCTCGATGTGCCAGTCGTTGTAGGCACGGACCGCCGCCAGGGCGAGGCCGACGTCGTTCTGTGCGGCCTCGGCGAAGAGCTGGCCGGCGAATCGGGGGAACGACGGGAAGCAGAGCGAGCCGAGCACGCCGTTCGCGTCCATGTCCTTGACCCGCTCGTGGATGTTGTAGGTGCCGGGCCGGATGTCCTCGTACGAGGTCGGCTCGTCATGGTCGCCCTTGCCGCGGCCTGCGGTGGCAGCGGTGGTCAGGCTCGGCGCGGCGTGGCCGTCGAACACCCAGTTGAACAGGCCCTTGTTGTCGCCGACCACCCTCGGGGCCCGGTCCGCGTACTTGCTGGGCAACCTCCCCGCGAACATGTCCGGGGGCTCGACGACATGGTCATCGGTGCTGACGAGTACGAGATCATCGATCTCCACTTTGCTCCTCCGCTTGTTGTCGAACTGCGGCGCTCAGACGATGGCGCCGTGGGCCTTGAAGCCCGCGATGTCTTCCCACGTGTAACCGAGGGTGAGCAGAACGTCCTCGGTGTGCTCCCCGTGCTCCGGCGCCCGAGCCGGCGAGTTGGTTTGCTCGTCGAACTGCACTGGCGAGGTCACCATCGGAAGCGTGTTGCCGGTGATCATCTCCACGTCGGCGATGAACCCGTTCGCCTGGGCCTGTGGATCGTCGTGCACGTCGGCCGGTGTCTGGATCGGCGTCCACTGCCCGTCGAAGTCGTCCAGCAGTACCCGCCACTCAGCCAGGTCGTGCTCGGCGAAGATCGCCTCCAGCGTCTCCACACAGGCCCGTGAGTTCTCCTGCCGGACGGTGGCGTTCGCGAACCGAGGGTCATCTGCCAGCTCGGGACGACCCAGGGCCTTGCACAGCTCACGCCACCGCCCGTCGGGCTCGAGCATCATCAGCCCGACGAACCGACCGTCGGCGGTCGGGTACGACAGCACGAGCGGGTTCCATGCTTCGTACCGGTTCTGGCCGCCCGGCTTGCCAGCGATTGCGTGGGTGTTGCCGATCTTCGCGTTCACGATGTCGGGCTGGATCTGCCAGAGGCCCGCCGCGTACAGCGAGGTGTCCACCACCGAGGGCTGGCCCGTGGCCTTCCGGCCGTAGAGCGCCGTGCTGATGGCGCCTGCGATGATCAGGCCGCCGACGACATCACCGAACGCCGGCCGTGGACCCGCCGGCGGCCAGACCTCGCCCGGCGGCGTGAACACGTGCTGCATGCCCGTGCGGCCCCAGTAGACACCGCCGTCGTAGCCGCCTCGATGGCCGTCGGGACCTTGGGCGCCGAACGCCGTGCCCCGCACGTAGATGATCGATGCGTTGTCGGCACGGATGTCCTCGACGTCGATCCTCAGGCGCCGGCGGGCGTTGACCCGCACATTGGTGAGGAAGACGTCCGCCTCCGCCACCAGTTTGGACAGGATCTCCCGGCCCTCGGGGTGCTTCAGGTCGACACCGACGGACTTCTTCCCGCGGTTGGCCATCTGGAAGTAGGGATCGACGCCGTCGTGCAGGTGATGGAGCCCGGCTGTCACCAGCCCCCGGTACGGATCGCCCGTGACGGGGTGCTCGATCTTGGTGACCTCCGCGCCCCATTCCGTGAGAACGCCGCCGGCGATCGGCACGAACACGTGCGTCGCCACTTCCACTACGCGGACGCCGGCAAGGGGAGCCGTCATCGACCGACCCTCCTCTCCTGCACACGCTGTTCAAGCGCGGCTGTTCTCGACGCTGTAGCGCCCTCGACCATGCTCTCGGCCCCCTCGGTCCATTCGCTCACGCTGTCGCAAGCATGTTGATACAAATAACATGAGCGGTCAGGTATGTCAACAGTATTGAGACGTCACCGGCGCTCTCACAGGGTGAGCACCCAACCCAGGAACGCCAGGGGACGACCCGACGTAGGGGGCGGCGACATCGCGTTCCTGGCCGGGCACTCGCTGTTCGTCGGCGCGCTCGACGTCGGCATGGTGATCATCCGCACCCCCGCGGGCGTCGACGACGAGATCGTCGCCGTCCACGACGGGTCCGCGGAGGTGTCATCGGTGCCGGCCGGTCCGGCCACGGTGTCCGGCGGCGAGGCGCCGGGGTCGTTCACCGACGATCCTCTCGGACGTGGCCGAGCTACGCAGCCAGATCGACGCCGACCGGACCCGCGCCGCCAAGGAGCGGGCTGGAGCCGAGCTTCGCAACGGCGACGACGCCGAGGCCCAGGCCGCCCTGCGGCGGGCCGACGTGCGCCTCGCGGCCGTCGAGGGGCGCGGCGCTCACGCACTGACCCCCTTTCGGTACGCACCGGCGTGGGGCAGACTGCGCAGGTGGCGGACGTGCGTGCGGTGGTTGCCGCCGTCCTGACCGTCTCCGTGCTGGCCTCGGCCTGCAACGGGTCGGAGGACGGAGGGTCGGAGCCGGAGCCCGAGTCGGAGCAGGAGGCGACGGAGCCGGAGCTGTTCGAGGGCGGCGACTTCTATGCCGTGCCCGATCCGTTGCCCGAGGGCGAGCCGGGTGACCTCGTCCGCTACGAGGTGGTCGACGACGGGGCCGGTGGCGACTTCGCCATCTGGCGGATCATGTACCTGTCCGAGTCGCTGCAGGGCGACCCGATCGCCGTGACCGGGTCCGCCCTGGTCCCTACGGCACCGGCCCCCGCCGAGGGCCGGAACGCGGTCGCCGTGGCCCACGGCACCACGGGCATCTCCGATGTGTGCGCTCCGTCGCGGGACCCTTACGAGAGCCTCGACCTCGGCATGATCAGCGGGTCGCCGTTCCCGGTGCTGGCGTTCTCCGACTACGAGGGCCTCGGCACACCCGGTCGCCACCCCTATCTGGTGGGTGAGAGCGAGGGGCGTGGCACGCTTGACTCCCTGAAGGCCGCCCGGCAGCTGCCCGACGCCGAGGTCGGCGACCGCTACGGCATCTGGGGCTACTCCCAGGGCGGCCACGCGGCGATGTTCGCCCACCAGCTGGCCGAGGAGTGGGGACCCGACGACATGGACCTCGTGGGCACCGTCGCCGGCGCACCTGCCACCGAGATGCCGATGATCTTCCAATCGGCCGGCTCGCAGCCGGGCTCCGGGTTCTTCTACATGATCATCGCCGGCTTCGAGGCCGCCTACCCCGAGGCCGACCCGTCCCTCATCCTCACCCCGGCCGGCGTCGAGATCCTCGACGCGGTGGACAGGGGCTGTACCGGGGGCGGGATCTTCGCCGCCGCCGCGAGCCGGCCGACGAGCGAGCTGCTGCAGGCCGGCTACGTCGAGGCCAACCCCTGGCCCGAGCTGATGGAGGCCAACAACCCGGGCACGGTGGCCACCGACGACCCGCTGCTGATCCTCCACAGCGCCGCCGACGAGATCGTGCTGGCGACGTTCAGCGAGTTGACGTTCGAGCGGCTGTGCGAGCTCGGCCAGGTCGTGGAGCGCCGGGTGTACGAGCAGGGCGATGGCCACAACGCGGCGTCGGTCGACGCCGCTCTCGACGGGTTCGCCTGGCTGGACAGTCTGTTCAAGGGCGACGTCGAGCCCGTCGACGGCTGTCCGTGACCTGGCCTGAGACCGCCGTACCGGCCCACCACAGGTCCAGCTTCCTTCTATCAGCCCTGATAACTGCCCCTTGTGCAGCTCGACAGCAGCCCCGGCCCCGGCGGCGAGCCCGCCAAGAACCCGGACCGGGCCGACGCCGACACGCTCATCGCTCATCTCGAGGCCGTGGCGGCGGAAGGATCGACCCGTTCGCCTGAGCAAGGCGATCCATGATCCCCGTACCGGCGATGTCGCCGGTACGGGATCACGTACTTGGCATATGTGGGTGGGTGAGGCCCGCTGCCGGGGCTGCGCCGGGACGGTCACTGAGCAGCCGGTTCAGCCCGTGGGAGATCAGCAGGCACGCGGCGAGCACCGCGGCGATCAGCAGGTTGCGGTCACCGAACTCCCACCCCCTGATGACTCCGGCCGAGACGAGCAGCTGCACGGCGACAGCGCCGAGCGCCGCCGTGATCGGCCCGATGAGCCGGTTGCCCCGGACCACCCCACCGATTGCGACCGCGCAGAACAGCATCAAGAGCAGGGCCGAGCCGTCGTTGGCGGCAACCGCCCCGGTCATGGCCGCGGCCAGCGCCCCGTACGTCGCGGCCGCGGCCCCTGACAGGCCGAAGCCGACGATGACCTCGGGGCCTCGGGGCCCGCCGACAGGCTCGTGGCCGGCTCGACCCCTGAGGACGATGGCGACCGCCACGGTGACCGAGGTGAAGCCGAGCGCGGCCAACACCGCGAGGCCCGAACCCTCGACGTGCCCTTCCTCGAGCACACGCAGCGGCGAGCCCTCGACCAGCAGCCTGAAGGCAACCGCCTGGAGCACGAAGCCCGCCCCCAGCGACACGACGGCCGACGGCGCCCGGGTCGACCAGCGCAACACCCCGACGACCGCGCCGATCACCAGCCCGGCCATACCGGCGGCGATCAACCCCACCAGCACGCCAGTGTCGCTGACCTCGGCGTAGATGTAGCCAGCGAACGGGAGCATCCCCAAAGCCGACAGATCGACCTCACCCCACGCGAACAACAGCGCCACCGGCGCGGCGAGCGCCGCCAGGATCATGGCGAACGGAACGACGATGTCACCGAGGTAGCCGTCGGGCAGATCGCTCGCCGTGAAGTAAACGCCGAGAGCGACGATCCAACCCAGGCCGAGCGCCACCGCCGACCCGACCAGCTGTCCCAGGCTCAGGGCATCGGCCGACGCCGGCACCCGCGTCCCGTCAGGCACGTAAGTCGAGCTGACCGGCGGCGGCGGCGGGAACGACGGTGGCAACGTCTCCCCGGCCCCACCCAACGACCCTCCGCCATCCTCTGAAGCAACCATGCCCAGACGCTACTGAGCACCGCGGGACCGCGTCACCCGACCACCCAAGACTCGCCTTCCCCACCGAGTCGAAGTGACGCCAGCGAACGTAGCTCACCACGAGTTCCATGGATGTCGAGTCGGCGGTCACATGAAGTTGCGGGTGTGGAGGGAGGAGAGCGCCTCCGATTCGCCCGGCGTGAAGCCCAGCCGGTTGAGCCGCGCGCGGCGGTTCTCGTCCATGTCGCGCTGCAGGTCCTGGACCGCCGCCCAGCCGCGGGCGATGGCGGCCGGCGTCGCCTCTCCGGCCGCGAGGAGCACGAGGGAGTCGAACACCTCGTCGTTCAGCCCGGCGGTGCTGCGCAGCGCGTGGTGGCGACGTTCGACCGCTCGGGCCAGCCGGGGTCGGAGGTCGGGCTCGAGGCTGGCATGGCGTTCGAGGTGGCCCATCGAGAAGGCGACGTGGCGCGCTTCGTCCTGCCGGGTGAGGTGGGCGATCCGCCTCGTCAGCGCGTCGGGTGCGTGGCGCTCGAGGAAGCCGAGCAACGACACGAACGTCCCCTCGCCCATCACCGACAGGAGGAACGACGCCGTGGCGTAGTCGGGCTCGTCCAGCAGGGTCTGGAGCGAGGTGCGACCCGCCGCCCCGGAGAGCGCCAGCGGGGCTCCGGTCATGAGGGCGCGCCGGGTGAAGACCTCGATGTGGCGCGCCTCGTCCGCCACGGTGGCGGCGAGGATCTGCTGGATCTCGCGGAAGTGCGGGTGCACCTGGCCGAGGAACCGGGCGGGGACGACGAGGGCGGCCTCCTCGTTCTCGACGAGGAACGTCATGACCTGGACCACCGCGGCCTCGACGTCGGCGCCGTGGTCGAGGGGTGCGTCCCAGTCGATCGCCTGCGCCGGGTCCCACTGGCCGGCGGCCGCCTGGCCGTACAGCGCGTGGGCGCGCTCGGACCAGAGCGTGCGGCCATCGGCGAGGGAGAACGAGGGCGCCGGTCCTCCCGGCTCGACCATCGCGCCGCGAGCCGCGAGACCCCACCCGGGCTGGGGGTGGTCGTCGGGCGCGGCGCCGGCACCGGCACCGGCGCGCTCCGCACCGACCCACGCCGCGCCGGCGAACCGGCCGCGGGTGACGAAGCGACCGTCCCGCACGCGGTGGCCCTGCTGCCGGCACCAACTGGCCAGCTGACCGAGGAGGTCGGGATGCGACCCGCGGACCTCGATCTCGTCGGCGGAGAGCGCCAGCTTCACGAGGACGTGGGCGCCCTCGTCGAAGCCGAGGTCGCCCAGCTCGACGATCACCCGGGGAGGGTGCCGTCGGCGCCGTAGAAGCCGAAGGTGTCGACGGCCGCCTCGAGCAGGTCGTAGCCCGACGTGCGACCGGGCCGCCACTCCTTCAACCCCTCCAGCTGGAGCAGCGGTCGCACGGCCGGATCGTCGTACGACATGGCGGACAGCAGCGCGACGAACCGGTCGACGGTGGCCTCGGGTGCGTCGTCGAGCACGGTCATCGTGCAGTGGTCGTAGGTGGCGGTTCGGGCGAGGACCCGCACTGCCCCGGCCTCGACGGTGCCCTCCCTGGCGAACAGCAGGTCGTTGCCGTCGATCACGCACGCGGCGTCGACCTCGCCGGCGACGAGCGCCTTCACCGCGTCGCGCTCACCGCCGACGTGGTCGCCGTGCTTGCCGACCATCACGTCGAAGCGACGGACGGTGAAGTCGTCGCCCGGTGCCAGTCCGAGGCCCGCCAGGTGCGCGAGGGGCAGGAGCGTCGCCTGCGGTGAGTCGGACGCGCCGGTCGCCACGGTGCGGGCGGCGAGCTGGGCCGGTGCAGTGATGCCGCCGGCGTCGCGGACGAGGATCGACGACCGGAGGTCCTGGTCGCTGTCGCGCATCGCGACGGCCCGGGCGGTGCGCCCTGCGGCCTCCGCCAGGCGACGGGTGCGCACCCACGCGAGCGGCGAGTCCCAGGTCACGTCGACGTGGCCGGCCAGATGGGCCTCGGCCTGAGCCTCGTAGTTGGAGAACAGGACGTAGTCGAACGCGAAGCCCTGGCCGGTGAACCAGTCCTTGAACCCCTCCCAGATCGTGACGACCTTGGGGTCGTACGCGACGGCCCCGAGCACGAACGGCGTCATCCGAACAGGGGAAGGCCGCTGATGGCCCGGCCGACGAAGTCGCGGAGGGCATCGCTGGTCGGCGCCATGACGACGGCGGCACGTGCGTCGCGCAGGTGGCGCTCGATCCCGATGTCCTTGCGGAACGCCGCTCCTCCTCCGACGCGCATGGCGATGTCGAGGACGGCGAGCGCGGTGTCGCCGGCGACGGCCTTCGACTGGAGCATCCGGAGGGGCGCGTCCTCCCGGCCTGTCGTCAGCGCGGCGACGGCATCGTCGACGAGCACCGATGCCGCGTCGGCCCGGTTCTTCATCTCGGCCAGGTGCTGGCGCACGACCGGCTGCTCGGCGAGGGTCTGGTCGAGGTGCTCGAGCCGGGCGGTCGTGGCGTGCGCCAGCGTCTTGGCGATCGCCGCGTCCATCAGTCCGAGGCTGCACGACGCGTTGAGCACCTGGAACACCGGCAGCACGACGCCGAGCGCGATGTCGAGACCCGCACCGTCGTCGCCGAGGCGCGCCGTCGACTGCACGCCGGTGGCCAGCACGGGGCTCGACGCGTTGCCACGGAGCCCCAGCCCGTCGAACGGGGCGCCGACCTTCAGCCCCGCCGCGTCGGCGGGGACGAGCCACAGCGTCGCCGCCCCGGGCGTCACCGCCGGTCGGCTGGTCCACACGTAGGAGTCGGCTTCGCCGGCGGACGTCACCCAGCTCTTGCTCGCATCGAGGACGCCGTCGGCCGTGGCCGTCGACAGCGGCGCCCAGAAGTGGCTGCGCGAGCCGGTCTCGGAGAAGGCGAGCGTCGAGAGGTGCGTGCCCGCGGCGATGGCCCGTCGCACCTCCTCGGGCCCGTGCTGCTCGATCACGGCGGCGGCGCAGTAGTGCATGCAGACGACCATCGCGGTGCTGCCGCAGCTGGCAGCCAGCCGGCGGATCACCTGGGCGGCTTCGTCCAGGCCGAGGCCCATGCCCCCGACCTCCGGGGCGGACATGAGGCCCAGCAGACCGTGCTCCGCGAGCGCGGTCACCGCCGCCCGGGGATACGCCCCGGTGGCGTCGACGTCGGCGGCCGCCGGTCCGACGACGGTGGCGACGATCTCGTCGAGGACGGGAACCGTGCTCATCAGCTGTCTCCGTCGTTATCGACGTCCTGTTCGGTCGGCAGGCACCGAAGATCCCGGGGCGGCACCGAGATCCAGACGGACGAGCCCTCCTCGTAGATGTCGTGGTCGGCACGCCAGACCCGGAACCGGGAGGTGCCGACCATGAGGGCATGCTCGGTGTGCGACCCGACGAACCGCGAGGCGACGACCTCCGCGCTCCAGCGGTTGGGGCCTTCGGGCTCCTGGGTCGACAGTGTGCAGCGCTCGGGGCGGCACACGAGGGTCGCGTCGCTCCCGGGCCGGATCTCCGAGCTGCCGGCGACGGCCTCCACCGGGCCCAGGTCGCTGTCGAGCGTGAGCAGGTCGCGGGAGTCGTCGTGCCCGGTGACGACCCCGGCGAACACGTTGGTCGTGCCGATGAAGTTGGCCACGTAGTACGACCGCGGCTCGTCGTAGATCGTCCGCGGCGGGCCGATCTGCGCCACCCGACCCTCCTGCATGACCGCGATCCGGTGGGCCAGCTCCATCGCCTCGATCTGGTCGTGCGTGACGTACACGGCGGCGAAGCCGAGCTCCCGCTGCATCGAGAGCAGCTCGAACCGGAGCTGTTCGCGGACCTTGGCGTCGACGTTGGAGAGAGGTTCGTCGAACAGGACGAGGCGCTCGTTGGAGACGAGGGCGCGGGCCAGGGCGACGCGCTGCTGCTGCCCCCCGCTCATCTGCCCGGGGTGCTGCCCGCCGAGCTCCGGGATCCCGACCATCGCGAGGGCGCTCTCGGCGCGCTCGCGACGCTCGGGCTTCGGGACGTGCGCGCACTCCAACGGGTAGGAGACGTTCTGCAGCGCGGTCATGTGGGGCCAGAGCGCGTACGACTGGAAGATCATGTTCACGTTCCGCCGCTCCGGCGGGACGTCGATGCTCCCCACCGGCGAGAACACCACCTCGCCGCCGATCTCGATGGTCCCCGAGGCCGGTTGCTCGAGTCCGGCGATGCTGCGCAGCAGGGTCGTCTTCCCGCAGCCACTCGGGCCGAGGAGGACCATGAACTCGCCGGGCGCCACCTCGATGGAGACGTCGTCCACCGCGTTGACCGTCGAGCCGTCGTCCCGCCGGAAGTGCTTGACCAGGTTCTGCACCCGCACGGCTGGGACCGGGGTGGCCGACGGGTCGGCCGTGGCCGCGGTGCCCGCGGCAGGAGACCGGTCGTCCGTGGGGTGGTCGTCATCGAGGACCGTCATGGGGCCTCCCATCGTTGCGCTCATGCCGCCGGCCGGTACTCGGTCCAGGAGCCCCGTCCTTTGCGGCTGATGATCATCACCGCAGCCACCGCGATCGCGCTGACCATCGTGAGCACGATCGCGAGAGCGGCGAGGGGTGCGTACGTCCCGTGGAGGAACTTGTCCATCAGCTCGAAGCCGACGACGCGGTTCTGGGTGCCGGCCAGGATGGCCGACGCGTTCAGCTCGCCCAGCATCCAGACGAACAGAAGGGCCCAGCCGGCCACCAGCCCGGGGAGCATGATGGGAAGGTGGATCCGGCGGAAGGTCCGTCCGCCTCCGGCGCCGCTGAGCGACGAGGCCTCCACGAGGTCCCGCCCGACCTGGGCCGCCGCGGCGTCGGCCGCGACCGAGGCCTGGGGCAGGAACAGCGCGAGGTAGGCGAGCAGCAGGATCCAGAAGCTCCCGGCAAGGTGGAACGGCGACCCGCTGAAGGCGAAGAGCATCCCGATGGCCACGACGAAGTGCGGGATCACGGCCGGGAGCTTGATGCTGCTGTCGAGCACGCGGCCGAACACCGACCTCGACCGCCGGAGGAAGATGGAGATGACGGCCGCCGCGACGATGCCGATCGTGGCGCCGAGCCCGCCGAGCCGGAGGCTGTTGACCAGCGCTCCCCTGGTGGCGATGTCGTCGAACAGGACGTTCCGGAACGCGTCGAGGTTGAGGTCGCCGAAGCTGAAGTCCTGTGTCCAGAAGCCCGTCAACGCGACGCGCAGCAGCGCGAGCAGCGGGAGCGCGACCGCCAGGAGGACGTAGCCGACCAGGACGAGGCGCCCCGCCCACTTCCAGCGGCCGAGGCGCACGATGTTCGTCCTCTGGCCCCGGCCGCCGACCGACGCGTGGTGACCACTCTTCAGCACCCGACCCTGCAGGTACCACGCCAGCCCGACGGCGACGAGCATGACGACGCTCAGCGCCACCGCCTCCGCCGTCTGCGCGGGGTAGGTGAAGGTCAGGAGCCGGACGATGCGGACGGACAGCACCTCGATGTCGGACTGCGTGCCGAGGATGACCGGTACCGAGAAGAGCGCGAACCCGAACCACACCGTCAGCAGGATCGCACCGCCGAGGCTCGGCTTCACGGCCGGGATCGTCACCCTCCAGAGGGTGCGCAGGCGGCCGCCACCACAGAGCCGCGACTGCTCCTCGAGCTGGGGGTCGAGGTTCCGCAGACCGGCCGACACCAGGAGGTAGGTGAACGGGATCATGTAGAGCGTGTACAGGGCGATGAAGCCCCACCACGAGTAGATGTCGAGCGGGCCGGTCGCGGCGTCTGAACCGGTGATGTCGCGTATGACGACGTTCACGAAGCCCGCGCCGGGTGAGAGCAGCAGCACCCAGCCGATCGTCCCGGCGATGGGTGGCAGCACGAAGGGCAGCATCGGGATGACGTCGGTGAGCGCGCCGAGCCGGGCATCGGTCCGTTCGCTCAGCCACGCCATCGCCGAACCGACGACGATCGCGAACACGCCGCTGACCGACACCACGACGGTGGTCTGGACGAGCATCCGGACGAGTCCGGGCTGCTGCCAGACGTCCGCCATCGGGCTGAGGTCGACCTCGCCGTCATCGACGAACAGCCGGATCAGCACCCGCGACAGCGGATAGAGCGCCAGCAGGGCGAAGCCGACCGCCGTCAGCGAGCTCACGGCCTGGAACGGGCTCGGCAGTCGGCTCCACACGCCGCGCGTCGTCGCGACGGGCGACGGTGCCGCAGTGTCGATCGAGGTCATCCGGCCGGTCAGGCGCCGAGCAGCGAGATGATCTCGTCACGCTGCTCGGCGGTCGTGTCGAGG
Organism: Acidimicrobiales bacterium; assembly: GCA_035316325.1. Taxonomy (NCBI): domain Bacteria; kingdom Bacillati; phylum Actinomycetota; class Acidimicrobiia; order Acidimicrobiales; species Acidimicrobiales bacterium. The sequence goes on along the minus strand of DATHJB010000060.1, from coordinate 18,204 downwards.
GGCACCGCGACGTAGTCCTCGGGGACGTCGTCGCCGTAGACCGACAGGCCGCTGAGGCGGACCGCTTCCGCGGCCTCCTCGGAGAGCAGGAAGTCGGCGAAGAGGCGGGCGGCGTTGGGGTGCTGTGCCTCGTCCGATGCCGTGAGGACGATGCCCAGCTCGATGCCCGAGACGAGGTCCGGGATGACGTAGTCCACCGGGGCACCGGATGCCTTCAGCTCGTCGATGCGAGCCGGGCTCACCGGAGCGACCAGCGCATGCTCGCCCGCGCCCAGGGCCTGCACCGGCGGGCCACCACCCTCGTAGTAGACGGGGTCGTTGTCGGCGAAGTCGCTGAGGAGATCGTCGCCGAACTCGCTCCGCAGCAGGGACCACTCCTGCACGTAGGCGTCGGCGGCGCTGGGCGACGGGCTGGCGATCTCGCCCGCGTACTTCGGATCGGCGAGGTCCTCCCACGTGCTGGGGTAGTCGGCTTCGTCGAGGAGATCGGTGTTGTACCCGATGATCCACAGCTGCACCTGCACCGTGGCCGTGGTGCCGACGGGGAACCGGTCTGCGGGGTAGGTGCCCTCGGTGAGGACGGGCAGCTCCGCATCCTCGACCGGTTCGATCCAGCCCTCGCTGAGCGCCTTCTCGGTGAAGGCGGGTTCGTGGCCGATCGTCATGATGTCGGCCCCGATGGCGCCCGCCTCGGCCTCGCCCTGGAACCGCTCGATCAGCGGACCGCCGGGCTGGTTGAGGATCTCGACCTCGACCCCGTACTTCTCGGTGAACGCCGCAGCGATGTCCTCGCGACCGGCGGGCAGGGCCGTGTACCAGGTCACCGCGCCCTCGTCCTCGGCGGCGTCGATGACGTCCTGGAAGCCGGCGTCCTCCCCGCTGCCGCCGGTCTCGGGGGCCGCGGTGTCGTCGTCGTCACCGCAGGCCGCGAGGGTCGTGCCCAGCAGCATGAAGGCGACGAGCGCCCCCTTCGAGCCGGATCGACCGCGCGTTCGCTTGAGCACGTGCATACCCCCGTTGGCGGCGTGCAGCACAGTTGCCCGCCGAGTCGGTCTGTCCATCGACATCCATATATTGATTATTCAGTCCATTACTTGGTAGTCAGCATTGACCACCTGACGACGCGTGTCAAGGACTCGGTGTGGTCGGGGTCACGTCCGGCTCCTGTGCGTACCAGCAGGCGGCCAGGTGTTGCGAGCTCTGGACGGACAGGGGTGGAGCAGCCGTCGAGCACTCCTCGCGCGCGATCGGGCAGCGCGGATGGAAGCGGCATCCCGAGGGAGGATCCAGAGGGCTCGGTGGGTCGCCCCGAAGGACGATCCGGCCCCGCGCCGCGGCGCCGTTCGGCTGCGGGCTGGGCACCGCGGACAGGAGCGCCCGGGTGTAGGGGTGCTTCGGCGCGCCGCAGATCTCGTCGGCCGGGCCCACCTCGACGATCTGGCCCGCGTACATCACCGCCACGCGATGGGAGAGCGACCGGACGACCGCAAGGTCGTGGGTGATGAAGAGGTAGGAGACCCCGAGGCGCTCCTGGATCTCGAACATGAGCTTGAGCACCTGGGCCTGGATCGAGACGTCGAGAGCGGAGACCGCCTCGTCGGCGACGACGAGCTTCGGATCCACCGCGAGCGCCCGGGCGATGCCGATCCGTTGTCGCTGGCCCCCGCTGAGCTCCTGCGGCCGCCGGTCGGTCACACCGGACGGCATGGCGACCATCTCGAGCAGCTCGCCCACCCGGCGCTCCGCCGCCGCGCGGCTCTGCACCAGACCGTGCACCCAGAGCGGTTCGGCCACGATCTCGCCCACGGTCATCTTCGGGTTGAGCGACGTGTACGGATCCTGGAACACCATCTGGAAGTCGCGGCGACGGCGCCGCAGCTCGCGGCCGCTCGTGCGGGTGATGTCGGTGCCGTCGAGGAAGATCCGCCCCCGGGCCAGCGGCACCCGGCGCATGATCGCCCGAGCCAGGCTCGACTTGCCCGACCCGGTCTCGCCGACGAGGCCGAGCGTCTCGCCCCGGGCAAGCTCGAACGACACGTCGTCGACGGCCCGGACGATGCGCGGCCCACGGCGGGCGCGGCCCCGCAGCGGGAACTCCACCCGAAGCCCCTCGACCCGGAGGAGTGCGGCGTCCTCGACCGGAGCGGGGACGAGCCCGGGATCAACCATCGGGGCTCCAACAGGCGGCCGACCGCGCCCCGACCGCGACCATCGGGGGCAGCTCGACGGCGCACCGGTCGATCGCCCGGTCGCACTGGGGCTGGAACGGGCAGCCGGCCGCCACGACCGACGCGCCGTCCGGCACGGCCGAGGGGCTGCCGTCGAACTGGAACCGGGGCCCGTCGAGCCGCGGACTGCACGCGATCAACCGACGGGTGTACGGGTGTCGGGGCCGGCGCAGCACCTCGTCGACGGGGCCTTCCTCCATCACGCGACCGGCGTACATGACGACGACCGTGGAGCAGCTGGCAGCCACCACGCCCAGGTCGTGGGAGATCAGGAGGACCGCGAGGCCGAGCCGCTCCCGGAGCCCGTCGAGCAGCTCGAGGATCTGGGCCTGCGTGGTGACGTCGAGCGACGACGTCGGCTCGTCGGCGATCAGGAGCTCGGGCTCGGCCGCGATCGCCATGGCGACGACCACGCGCTGCGCCATGCCACCGGAGAACTCGTAGGGGTACTGCCTGGCTCGGTCCGACGGCGCCGGGATGCCGGTCAGCGCCAGCAGCTCGACCGCGCGCTCCGCCGCCGCCCGGCGCGACAGGCCCCGATGCTCCCGGAGGACCTCGGCGATCTGCCGTCCGACCGTCATCAGCGGATCGAGGGCGGCCACCGGGTCCTGGAACACCATCGCGATCCGCTTGCCGCGGAGCCCCTCGAGATCACGAGGAGCCAGCGCCGTGCCGTGCCAGCGGATGGTCCCCGCCTCGCGCCGGCCGGGGGGTGGGACCAGGTCGAGGAGCGCCATCGCAGTGACGCTCTTGCCCGAGCCCGACTCCCCCACCACCCCGACCGCCTCGCCCGCCCGGACCGTGAGGGACACGTCCTGCACGGCGGGGGTTGGGCCTTCCGGCGTGTGGAAGACCACCCGGAGGCCGTCGATCGCCAGGAGCGGCGCGCTCTCGTCCTCGGGCGACGAGGCGGGGGCGGGCTCGCTGGCACCCGCTCGCCCCTCGGCGTCCGGCGGCTCGACGAGCGCAGGCGCCGGTTCCGGGTGTAGGCGGGTGGACATCCAGTTCGCCAGCACGTGCAGGGCGAACACCGTCGCCGCCAGCCCGAGGCCGGGGAAGACGACGAGCCACCAGGCCGAGGACGCGTAGGCCTGGCCCTCGGCCACCATCAGGCCCCAGGACACGGCCGGCGGCTCGATGCCGAACCCGACGTAGGACAGGGCCGACTCGGCGAGCACGGCGTTGGCGAACTCGAGGGTGGCGACCGTGAGCACCGCGGGCATGAGCCCGGGGAGCAGGTGCCGGAAGACGATCCGCCGCGGGGAGCAGCCGACGGTCTCGGCCGCCTCGACGTAGGTCGTCTCCTGCAGCGAGAGGACCATGTTCCGCGCCAGCTTCGTGTACACCATCCAGCCCACGAGGCTCAGGACGAGGATGATCGCCAGCTTGCTGGGCCCGACGAGGCCGATCACCGCGAGCACGATGAGCAGGCCGGGGAAGGACAGCTCGGCGTCGACGATCCGCATCAGCACCGCGTCGCCCCAGCGCCGGTGCCGGCCGGCGAGCACACCCAGCCCCGTGCCGACGACACCGGCGAGGACCACGGTGCCGAGGCCGACCTCGAGGCTGACGCGCGCTCCCATGAGCAACCGGGCGAGGACGTCGCGGCCGAGCCCGTCGGTGCCCAGCGGAGCCGACCAGTCACCACCGAACAGGGCCGGCGGCTCGAGCTTCTCCGTGAGCCGCACCGTTCGGGCGTCGTCGGCGACGAACCAGGGGCCCACGACCGCCGCGACGGCGATCGTGACGAGCACGGCGGCCGCCACCACCGCCGACCTGGTCGGCGGGCGACGGTGCCCGGGTCGGCCCCAGCGGCGGCGCCGCGGCACCGAGGCACCGCCGGGGGCGGGGGTCGTGAGAGCCGCCATCGTCAGCGGGCCGCCGCCCGTGTCCGGGGGTCGACACGCTGCAGGCCCGCGTCGCCGAGTGCGTTGACGACCACCACGGTGACCGCGACCAGGAAGACGACCGCCTGGATGACGAAGACGTCGCCCCGCTGCAGTGCGGACACGGCCAGCTGCCCGACGCCCGGCCACCCGAACACCGTCTCGACGACGACCGTGCCGCTCGAGATGGCCCGGCTCACCTCCCAGGTGAGGATGCTCAGGATCGGCGCCGCGGCGTTGCGCAGCGCGTGGAAGACGACCGCGCGCCGGCGACTCATCCCCTTGGCCAGCACGGCGGTGATGTACCGCTCCTGCATCTGCTCGAGCACCGCCGCCCGCCCGACCTGGGCCAGCCGTCCGGCCGAGGGCAACGCCAGGGCGATCGCCGGGAGCACGAGGTGCTGCAGGTCACCGCCCCCGGATGTGGGGAGCCATCCGAGGTTCACGGAGAAGAGCAGGATGAGCAGGGCGCCGAGCCAGAACGAGGGCACGGCGATGCCGAACAGGGCGCCTGTGGTCGCGATCCGGTCCAGCCAGGAACCCGGCTTCAGCACCGCGATGACGACGGTCGGGACGGCGATCAGGACGGCCAGGCCGATGCTGGCGCCGACGAGCACCAGGGTCGCCGGCATCCGCTCGACCACGATGGTCCGGGCGTCGCCGCCCAGCCACACCGACCGTCCGAAGTCCAGGCGCACGAGGTCGCCCATGAAGTCGACGAACTGCGCCGGGATCGACCGGTCGAAGCCGTGGGCGGCCTGGGCTGCGTCGTACTGCTCCTGGCTGCTCCCGATCGGGACCAGCCGTGCGGTCGGATCGATCAGGAGCCGCGTGACGACGAAGACCACGACCGAGACCCCGAGCACGACGACGACGCCTCGCAGGAGCTGTCGGATGAGTCGGATCAGGTGGTCCTCCCTGGTCGAGCCGAGACGTGCCCTCGGCGGTGGTGGTCAGTCCGACAGGTCCATCGCGAAGAAGCGGAGCTCGGAGTCGGCCGGCGGATCGAACTCGAGCCGGTCGGACGTGCCCCAGATCGTCTGGGCGTTGAGCAGCCACACGAACGCCGCGTCGTCGCACGCCGCCTCGAGCGCCTCGTGGAGGAGCTCGATCCGGGCATCCGCGTCGGTGGAGGCCTTGATCTCCGCCGCGAGCGCGTCGATCTCGGGGTTGCTGTAGGCCCCGACGGGCGACTCCGTCGTCAGCCACTGGTCGATCGACTTGGAGGCGTCGAACAGGTCGTCCGAGGTCGGCGCGTACCAACCGGTCGGCCGTTCCGGCGTCTTGACGAGGCCCTCGGCCTGCTCACCCGCGCCCGGGTGCATCTCGATCTCGGTCTTCAGCCCGACGGCGTCCCAGTAGGACGCGACCGTCTCGGCCATCTCCCGGCCCTTCGGCCAGGACTGGGCCGAGGCCAGGCGCACCGTCTCACCGGTGGCACCGGCCTCCTCGATGAGCTCCTCGGCCCGGTCCGGGTCGTAGGGGTAGGGCTCGAGGTCGGGGTCGTACCCGACGGATCCGGGCGACACGATCTGGCAGTTCGACACCGTCGCGAACCCCCCGAAGAGCTCGTCGGCGAGCGCCTCCTTGTCGATCGCGAGGTTCAGCGCCTCCCGCACCCGGTGGTCCGTGGCGACGCCGTTGAGCGCGTCGAGCGAGATGAAGGGGTTCTCGCCGCCCTCGGTGGCGGGGGCGTTGGGCAGGTCCCCGGCGATGTCGGGGGTGACGGCGGTGATCAGGTCGACCTCGCCGGCGCGCAAAGCGGACGCCCGGGTGGTCGGGTCCTCGACGAACCGGACGGTGACCTCGCCGATCGCCGGCTCGCCGCCCCAGTAGTCGGGGTTGGCGGCGAGGACCAGCTCGGTCGGTCCCTGCGAGGCCAGCGTGTAGGGCCCGGTGCCGACCGGTTCGCGGGCGAAGTCGGGCTGCTGGGAGTACTCGGGCGGCAGGACGAAGAGCCGGGTGGCACGGGACGGGAGCACCGGGTCGTAGGCCTCGGTCGTGATGTCGACCGTCAGCGGGTCGACCACGGTGGCGCCGGTGATGCCGCCGACGACCTCGACGAGGTAGCTGTCCGAGGCCGGGTCGACGATGCGGTCCACGGAGTACTTCACCGCGGCGGCGTCGAGCGGCTCGCCGTTGGTGAACTCGACCCCCTCGCGGAGCGTGAACCGCCACGTCGTGTCGTCGACGAGCTCCGGGAGCTCCGTCGCCAGCTGCGGGACGATCTCGCCGCTCGCGTCCCGGCTGAGCAGGGTCTCGTAGACGTTGTACCAGACCACCCGGGAGCCCACGGTCTGCGGCGACTGGTTGATCTGGTGCGGATCGAGGTCCCCGGGCGTGCTGTCGACGGCCACCGCCATCGCGTTCACCGACCCGGCGGACGAGCCTCCGCCACCGGTGCCCCCGTCGTCGCCACCGCATGCGACCAGACCGAGCAGCAGCGCAGCTGCGCCGAGCCCCCTCGCCGCCGTCCGGACACGCCCATGATGGTTGGCCACGCCTTCCCCCTTGTCCTCCGCCTCTCCCCCACTAACCATGTAATGGTAGTGCTGTACCAGAACATGGCTGCAAGACCTTGTCTACCATGACCGCCCGGGTATGGCAACGGTCACACCTGGCGGGTGCGGAGCTCCGCCGTGGCCGCGTCCTCGACGGCGGTGCCCGTGAAGACGTCCGGGTTCATCTGCCCGTGCAGCTCCACGACGTTGGCGAACGTGAACCGCCGGAAGTCGGCCTCGTCGAGCAGCCCGTGCTCGACGAGCTCCCACGCCTCTTCCAGGACCTCCGCCATGTCGAGCACGTCGAAGTGGGAGATGTCCGAGCCGAAGATCGGCTTGAGCTCGGCGCCCATCCGCCGGTCGAACGCCAGGGCGGTCATCGGGTCGTCCGCCTCGCAGCCGAAGTAGAAGTTGTCCGCGAAGCGCGCCTGGAGCTCGGCGCCGGTACTGACCTCCGCCGCCGCGAAGTCGTCGATCGCCCCCTCCCGCGCCGCGAGCTCCTCGAGCGACGTCCCCGGGTACACGGGGTCGAGGCTCGCCATGACCTCCGCCTCGCGGTCGCGGAGCCGTTCGCCGCCGTACCGTCGGATCAGGCGGCGCATCTCGTCCTGGTCGATGTTGGTCGGCCGCAGGTGGTCGAGCATCGGCTGCCGGGACCGCTTCTCCCAGTGCCCGACGAGGTCGGCGCAGAGGATGCGTGCCCAGCCGACGCCCCCTTCGAGGAACCCGAAGTTGAGATCGGGGAACCGCCGGGTGACACCGCCCAGCACGAGCGACCGGGCGAACAGGTGGTGCGCCTGGGCGAAGTGACCGACGTGGTTCGCGACGAAGTTGGCGCTCGACCGTCGATCCGGCCAGCCCATCGTCCCCCGGTGGGTGGTGACGGCGACGCCGAGCTCGACGCAGCGGCGCCAGAGCGCGTCGTAGTCGTGGTCGCTCTCGAGCGCCAGGGGATCGACGAACTGCCCGGCAGATCCGTCCGCCGGGCCGTCCGCCGGGACGGGCCTCGTGACGTAGCCACCGAGCACGACGGCCTTCAGGCCCAGCTCCTCGACGGCGAAGTCGAGCTCCTCGACCGCCTCGTCGGGGGTGTTCGTGGGGATGACGCCGACCGGGGCGAACTGCGACGAGTACGCCCGGAACGAGTCGGCCGCCATGGCGTTGAGAGCGCGGACGAAGGCCCGCCGCAGGCCGGGCTCCTCGACGGTGAGACCGAGGTTCCCCATCGACGGGTAGACGAAGGCGAAGTCGAGGCCGAACTCCTCCAGGCGCTCGGCGAGGAGCTCCGGCATCATGGAGGTCGCCCGGTCCCGCGCGTTGGCGGGGAAGCTCCACCACGTCGGACGGGTGTGCCGGGCGCGTCGCCGAGCTTCGGGGGTCATGGCGTACCAGGCCCCGTGGCGACGGCTGCGGAGCGCGTCGAAGTCCTCCACCGCCCGGCTCCCTCCCACCTCACGGAGGTGGTCGTAGAACACGGGCATGGCCTCCATCCAATGACCGTCGGCGTCGACGACCGGATGCCCGAGGTTCGCCCGCACCGCGCGGGAGCCCATGGCGACGTGCGCGCTCATCCGCGGAGCGCGGCGGCGTGCGAGGCGACGTCCCGCGTGTCGAAGTCGCGGTACGAGCGCAGCACGGTGCCCGGGAGATCGCCGGTCGCCTCGTTGTCGTGCACGACCTCCGTTCCGTTGACGAAGACGTGCTCGATGCCGATCGACTCGCGGTAGAGGCGCGACGCCCCCGCCGGGAGGTCGTCGCGGGTGTGGATGGGCCCCGATGCGATCCTCGCCGGATCGAACACGGCGAGGTCGGCGTGGTAGCCCTCGGCGATCCGGCCCCGTCCGCGGATGCCGTAGAACCGGGCGGGCGCGTCGGTGAGGAGCTGCACCGCCTCCTCGAGCGGCAGCAGGCCCCGCTCGCGGACGCCCTCGCCCAGCAGCGCGGTGGTGTAGGACGCACCGCACATGAGGTCGAGGTGGGCGCCGGCGTCGGACCCGCCGAGCACCGTGCGCGGATCGCGCCACACCTGCGCCCGCAGCCGCCACGTCTCGTCGTCGTCGCCGCGCCGGGGCAGGACGAAGTAGGTGCGGAGGTCGTCGGCCAGCGCGATGTCCAGCATCGTGTCGAACGGCGACGAGCCCCGCTGCTGCGCCACCTGGCCGACGGTCCGACCGACGAGCCCCTCGTTGGCGGCGCTGAACGTCTCGCCGACGGCCAGCCGGCCCCAGCCCGCCATCAGGCCCAGCACCCCCGAGAGCGGGGAGGCGTCGTCGACCGCGCGCTCCAGGTGGCGGCGACGGTCCGGATCGGAGAGCGCCTCGATGCGCTGGGGAACGGGAAGCCGCATGGTGTCGAGCCAGCCGGGGAGGTTGTCGAGCACCAGCGGGCCCGAGAACGTGACCCGGAAGTTCAGGGGCTCCGGGTTGGTGAGGGCGTAGACCGCCGCGCCACTGGTCCCGGCCTCCGTCGACGGCGCCAGGCAGCGCTCGGCGATGCCGAAGTCCGGCTCGTCCAGGCGCAGCAGGTTCCAGTTCAGCGACCGGTCCGCCGCCCGCGACATGGCGATCATGGCCTCGATCTGCGGCCGCTCGAAGGTCGCGCTCAGGCCCGGCACGAACTCCACCACCGTGCCCGGACGCGACCGGAGCACCCCCGCCAGGGTGACCAGCTCGTCGAGTGCGGCGGCCCGCGACGGCACCGGCAGGCTGTCGCCGTCGGAGTGCGCCGGGTTCCAGGACGACGAGAAGCCGAGGGCGCCGGCGTCGACCGATTCCGCCAGCAGCGAGGCCATCCGGGCGATCTCGGCCTCCGTCGCCGCCCGCTCGCCCGCAGCGTCGGCCATCACGAGGCGCCGCAGCGTCGAGTGCCCGGCGAGGAACCCGACGTTCAGCGCGGTCCTGCCCTCGATCCCGTCGAGCCACGCGCCGAACGACGACCAGTCCAGCCGCACCCCTGCCTGGAGGGCGGCCAGCGGCATCCCCTCGACGGCCGCGAGCATCTTGACCAGGTAGTCGGCCTGGGCCTCGGCCATCGGCGCCAACGTGAACCCGCAGTTCCCACCGATCAGGGTTGTGGTGCCGTGCGCGCTCGACGGGCTGAGCAGCGGGTCCCACTGGATCTGGGCGTCGTAGTGGGTGTGGATGTCGACGAAGCCCGGGGCGACGACCAGCTCCGTCGCGTCGACCACCTGCCGGGCGTCCTCCCGGGGGCCCCCGACCGACACCACGAGCCCGTCGCGCACCCCGACGTCGTCGACGTGCCCGGGCGACCCCGACCCGTCGACGACGAGGCCACCGCGTAGAACGAGATCAAGCATGCTCGCCTTTCCCCCCGTCATATAATGACTAGCAACGCCATAGAATGACCTAGGGATTGTCCCGAACGACGGTCAGGTTGTCAATGGCCTCGCCATGGCCTCCCGGAGCTCGCGCTTGAGGACCTTGCCGGTCTCGTTCCGGGGCAGCGCATCGACGAGCTCGATCCGTCGGGGACGCTTGTAGTCGGCGAGCTCGCCGGCGCAGTGCCGGAGCAGCTCGTCGGTGGTGACCGCGGTGTCGGCGACGACGACGGCCACCGGCACCTCGCCCCAGCGCGCGTCGGGCACACCGACGACGGCGACCTCGCGCACGGCGCCGTGCTGGCCCAGCACGCGCTCGATCTCCGCCGGGTAGACGTTGAACCCGCCCGAGATGATCACGTCCTGGTGGCGGCCGAGGAGGTAGAGGTAGCCGCCGGCGTCCTGCATCCCGACGTCGCCCGTCGAGAGCCACCCGTCGACCGCCGCGCCCGCCGTCTCCTCGGGCAGGTGCCAGTAGCCGGTCATCGACTTCGTCGACCGGACCTGGATCTCGCCCGCCGCGTCGGGCCCGAGCGGCTCGCCCGCGGGGCCGACGACGCGGAACCGCACGCCGGGGACGGGCCGGCCGACCGACTGGAGGCGCCGCCGCTGCGCCGGGTCGACCGCGAACCGCCGGTGCTCGTCGGGCGACAGCGACGCCAGCGCGGGACAGCCCTCCGTCAGCCCGTACCCCTGGAGCAGCCCGCAGGGCAGCCGGTCGAGCGCGTCGAGGATCAGCTCCTCCGAGGCGGGCGCGGCGCCGTAGACGACGAAGCGGAGGCTGGAGAGGTCCGCGCCCGGCAGCGCCGGGGAGTCGACGAGGTCGCGCAGCATCGTCGGGACGACGATCGTCGACGTGACGCGGTGGCGACGCACGGCCTCGAAGAACAGCTCGGGCGTGAACCGCTCAAGGATGGCGTGGGTCAGGCCGTCCACCGCCAGGCTGAAGATCCGGGTGCCGGCAGCCGCATGGGTCAGCGGCGTCGTGGTCAGGAAGACGTCGTCGTGGGTGAGCTGCTGCGACAGCTGGATGGTCAGGCCGTTCTGGATCAGCGCGCGCTGGGTGAGCAGCGCTCCCTTCGGGCGGCCCGTCGTCCCCGACGTGTACAGCTGGAGGACCGGGTCGCCCGGATCCTCCTGCTCGACCGGCTCCCGGTCGGGCCCCTGGTCGCGGTAGCCGGCGTAGTCCGCACCGCGGGTGGCCACGATCGGGACGTCGCCGAAGCCGTCCGTGGACGGGTGGCCGCGCTCGACGAACGCCAGGCGCAGCTCGGCGTCCTTGACCAGGTAGGCGACCTCGGCCGACGTGAGCCGCGGGCTGATCGGCACCAGGACGCTCCCGAGCAGTGCCGCCGCGAAGGCCACCTCGCCGATCTCGGGCCCGTTGCCCTGGAGCACGCCGACCCGGTCGCCGCGCCCGATGCCGTCGTGCGCCATCCGGCCCGCCAGCCGGAAGACCCGCTCGGCGAGGCCGCGCCACGTGACCACCTCGTCGCCGCACACCACCGCCGGCTCCGCGCCGTAGCAGTCGACGTTGCGCAGCAGCACGTCGCGGAGCCGGAGCTCGGCGAGCACGCCGCCGCGCTCCCCCGGAAGCACGCGCCTCAGCTCGCCGGGTCGGTCGGGTACACGAGCTCGATCGCAAGCCCACCCAGGCCGGCCGTCTCCAGTGTCGACTGGATGATCGAGCTCATGAGGGGCTTCGGCACCAGGCAGTCCTCGCACGCGTCGGGACGCGCGTCGATCGTGAGCTGGACCGAGCCCGGGTCGGGCTGGTCGACCGTCAGCCCGTAGCCGTCGGCGTCGAGCATCGACTCGATGGTGCCGAGCGCCGTTCGGAGGTCCGGCGAGACCTCCGCGGTGTGGTTCTCCGTCGTCATCGCCTTCAACCTCCTGCTCGGACGTCCAGTTCGAACGCGTTGATCACGCCCGCGAGGAGGGCGTAGTAGCCGACGAGCGTGCAGAGCTCGACGATCTGGGCCGTGGACAGCAGCTCGTCGACAGACGCGAAGGTCGGCGCGGCGACGACCCGCTCCGCCAGCAGCTCCTGGCAGAAGGCGACGACGGCGGCCTCGTCCGGCGGGGCGACGTCCCCGTTGCCGACGAGTGCTCCTTGGCCCCCGGTCGCCGCCACGGTCGCGTCGGCGACGCCGGCGGCGCGGGCCAGGGGCAGATGGCTGCGGTACTCGAAGTCGCACCGGACGACGTGCGCGGTGGCCAGGATCGCGGTCTCCCGCAGGCGGTCGTCCAGGCTGCCGTGGAAGCGGAGGTGCTCGCCCAGGTCGCCGACGAGGTTGCACAGCTGCGGCGCACGCACCAGGGCCTCGAACGGCAGCGCCACCGAGCCGCGACTCGCCACCAGCCGCTGGCGCGCCTCGTCGACCTCTCGTCCTCCATCGTCGGAACCCAGGCGAGGCCCCATCGCCGTCCCCTCGGTCAATCGACCGGCGCCAGGGCGGGCGAGAGGTCCAGCTGGTAGAGCCGGGCCGCGGTCTCGTAGAAGACCTTGCGGGCAACGTCGTCCGAGCTGCCGCGCAGTGCCGTCTCCGCCATCTCCCGCGGGTTCCCCGCCGCCGACGCCGGCCCCGGCGACAGGCTCGTCGGGTGCGGGAAGTCGGTCTCGAACATGATGTTGTCCGGCAACGCCTCCACGACCCGGCGCATGGCCTCCCCTTCGAACCAGAAGCTGCCGTAGACCTGGCGCCGCATGTAGAAGCTCGGCAGCTCGAGGTCGGGGCGGTCGCGGAGCCCGCCATAGCTCTTCCAGTGCCAGTCGAGGGACTCGAGGAGGTACAGGAGCCATCCGGCACCGCTCTCCACCGACACGAAGTTGAGCCGCGGGAAGCGGGCGCACAGGCCCTTGCACACGACGTCGGCGATGGCGCGGGCGTTGCCGAGCATCGCCACGCTGGTGATCCGCGCGTGGTCGTCGCCCGACGCCTCCGTGCGCTCCTTCAGGTCGGCTTCGCTGAGGTCGGAGAACCCGATGTGGAAGTTCACCGAGAGCTCGTGTTCCTGGATGGCGGCGAGCAGGCGGTCCCAGTGCGGGTCCCAGATCGGGGGGAGGCCGACCTTGCTGAAGTCGGCCGCGAAGAGCACGCCCTTGTGGCCGAGCTCCACCGCCCGCTGCAGCTCCCGCTCGGAGGCCTCGAGGTCCCAGAACGGCAGCATCATGATCGGGACCAGCCGGTTGCGGTCACGGTCGGCGAACTCGGCCAGGAAGTCGTTGTAGGCGGAGACGCAGTCGAGCGCGAGTTGCGGGTCCGGGAGGGCGATGAACGCCGGCGTCGAGAACGCGATGACGTTGGGGTACAGCACCTGGGCGTAGAGGCCGTACTCGTCGAGCCGATCGAGGCGGGCGGCCGGGTCCCACGACGCCGGGTCGGCTTCGTCGAGCGTCGGCGGGTGCGACGGCGGGTAGTCCGACCAGCCGGCCATCGAGAACTTCGCCTCGCTCGTGAGGAGGCTGTCCCCGACCCGCCACTTCCGCTCGCCGCTCGGTTCGTGCATCTCGAGGTGGGGCACGTCGTCGCCCCACTTGCTGCTCACCCGCGACGTCCACAGGTCGGGCGGCTCGGTGACGTGCGAGTCGCAGTCGACCAACGGCATGCTGGCGAAGTTGTCTGGCATCAGGTCTCCCCTGCGGCGGGTGGGCGATCGAGCTCGAGTGTCAACATCAACGAGGCGCGCGACTTGCCGTGGGTGTCCATCCAGATGGACCGGGTGACACCACCACCGAGCGCGCCCTGCATCACGAAGTTCAGGGCGCTGATCCCGGGCATCTCGTACCGGGTGACCTCGCCGCGGACGAGCTCCCCGAAGTGGCCGCGCACGCGATCGGCGGTCAGGTGCTCGACCAGGAACGGGTAGGCCCCCGGATCGTGCGGCACCACGACGACGTTGCTCACGTCGCCCTTGTCGCCGGCGCGGGCGCAGGCGATCTCCCTCAGGAACATCAGGACTCCTCCGGACGGTGCGTCACAGCGTGACGAGGCTGAACGACGGCGCGACGAGCTCGCGGTCGACGTACGCGCTGTAGGTCGAGACGATCTGGGCGATGCGGGTGCGATGGGCCGCGGCGGCGCCCGCCGGTCCGAAGAGGAGCAGGTACTCCACCTCATGGGCGAGGGCCTCCGCGGCGCGGCGCTCGGTGCAACGACCCGCGGCCCGGACGTGGACCTCGTACGGGGGGTGGTCGGCCGAGACGAGGGAACGGTCGCCGTGGAGCGCGTCGACGCCCAGCAGGTCGACACGCCACTCCTCGATGTCGTAGGTCGCCGCCAGCCCTGCCAGGCGGTGCTCGAGGATCCCCTTGGCGCCTTCGGCCCGCTCGAGCGCACCGAGGCCACCGAACGACACGGTGTTCTCGCCGATGAAGCCCTCCGCCACACCGATCACGACCTTGAGCTGACCGGGACGAGGCGCACCTGCCGCCCCGCGGAGCAGCACGCCACCGTCGTCCTGGTCGATCGCCTCGACGTGCGAGAAGTCGGCCACGACGTCCGGCGTCGGATGGTGGGCGGGGTCGTGGATCTCGTAGCCGAGCTGCAGCTTGCAGGTCATCGAGTTGAGGGCGCCGCCCGAGCCCGGCAGCTTCCGCAGCACCGCGGAGCCGTCGGCCGCCACGTCGGCCAGCGGCAGGCTCGGCCGGGTGAAGTCCTCCACGACGTTGTAGGGCGGGTCGGCGAAGTTGCCGCCGGTCACGTAGGTGCCGCACTCGAGGAGGTGGGCGATGCACGATCCCGCGGCGAGCTCGTCCCAGTCCTCGTTCGACCAGCCGAACTCGTGGGCCAGCGGCCCGAGGAAGAGGGAGGCGTCGGCGATCCGACCGCCGATCACGACGTCGGCACCCTCGCCGAGAGCCTCCGCCACGGGTTCGTAGCCGAGGTAGGCGTTGGCGGAGACCACCGCGTGGGCGAAGTCGGAGACCCGCCCACCGGTCTCGGCGATCTCGGAGTCCGCCTGCTTCACGTGGTCGAGGACGTCGTCGCCGGCGATCACCGCGAGCTTCGTGCCGGTCAGCCCATACTCGGCGGCGTGCTCCTGGAGGAACGACATCGCGCCCTCCGGGTCGGCAGCCCCGAGGTTGGCGATGACCGAGACGCCCCGCTCGCGAGCGAGGGGCAGCAGCTGCGCACCGATCTCGGCGAGACGGGGGTCGTAGCCCGGCCCGCTGCCGGAGGTCCGGCGCAGGTGGGCGAGCGCCAGCGACCGCTCGGCCAGGCAGTCGAGGGCGAGGTAGCGGACGTCGCCGTCGCGCACCATGTCGACCCCCAGGGAGATGCGGTCGATCGCGCCCGCGCTGCCGCATCCGATGCGCACCGACTCCGGTCGTCCGGTCACCGTTCTGTCCGACATCGATGCCTTTCGGGTCTCGGATCCGTGCACTCCATATAGTGATCGTATAAACCACTAACTGGAGTAGATCCATAGTCCGCTCCGGATGACGACTTTGTCAAGGGTTGCGAAGCCGCGATCCAGCCGGCACCGGCCTCACGGTCGCCACCAGTGCAGCAACCGGGCCCGGGTGACCTCCGCGAGCGCCACCCCGGCGAGACCGAGGAGGCTCAGGATGATCGTCACCGCGAACGTGAGCGACGCCGCACCGGTCTGCATCGAGATGAGCAGCATCCGGCCGAGGCCGCGGGCGCCGATCAGCACCTCGGCCGTCACGACCGAGATCACGGCGAACGTGACCGACAGCGGGAGCGACGCGAAGGTCCACGCCACGGCGTAGGGCAGGCGGACGCGGCCCAGCACCTGGAGGCGGGAGGCTCCCAGCAGCCGCGCGTTCTGCAGCACCTCGGCCTGCACGCTCGATCCGCCCTCGTAGGCGTTGAAGAACGCGACGAAGAAGACCACCGCGAACGACACCGCGGCGGTCCCCCGGAGGGACGGCCCGAACGCGATGATGAACACGGGCACCAGCGCGATCCGCGGGACGGCGTTCATCGCGATGAGGAACGGGCGGAAGACCCGGTTGGCGAGGCGGCTCTCGGCGAGCACGAGGCCGATGACCAGGCCGGCGACGATGCCCGTGCCCAGGCCGATGATCGAGGCCCACACCGTCGGCCACATGAACGACCACATCTCGCCGCCACCGCTGTCGTTGCCGACGAACTGGTAGTAGAGCTCGTCCCACACCTTCGTCGGCGAGCTCACGTAGATCGGGTCGACGAACCGGAACCGGTCGCTCAGGGACTCGATCTGGGGCAGGAACTGCCAGCCCGCCAGGAACACCACGACCAGGACGAGCTGCAGCGAGCGGACGAGCAGGATCCGATCGTCGCCGGCGCCGTCGTCGTGGCGGGCGGCGGCCCGTCGCGAGCGCTCAGATCGCCGCATCGTCCGCACCTCGCTCCGGGGTGGCGGCCCGCGGCCGGACCTCGAGCTGGACGCTCAGCTCCCGCCACAGCGTCGCGTACAGGTCCAGGAAGTCGCGCTGCTGGCGCAGCGCGAGGAGGTCGCGCCGGTCGCCGAACGGGACCTCGTGGTGCGACGCCACCGTCGCCGGCCGCCGTGTCAGGATCACCACCTCGTCGGACAGCGACGCCGCCTCGGCGAGGTCGTGGGTCACCAGGACGGTCGTGATCCCGTACCGCCGGGTGATGTCGAACACGTCCTGGTGGATCGCCAGCCTCGTCGGCTCGTCGAGCGACGAGAACGGCTCGTCGAGGAGCAGGACCCGCGGCAGCGGCGCCACCGCCACGAGGAACGCCAGGCGGCGGCGCATCCCCCCGGACAGCTCGTAGGGGAAGGCACCGGCGAACTCCGTCAGGCCACCGAGCTCGAGGAGCGACGCGACCCACTCCTTCGTCTCGGCGCTACGGCTGCGGCGGTGGAGCTTCGCGTGGAACCCCACCTGCGCCTCGACGGTCAGCCACGGGAGCAGTGTGTCCTTCTGGAACACCATGGCGACCTCGTGCCGGCTCCCTCTCGGGTCGAGCTGGCGGGCCACCCGCCCGGACGTCGGCTGCATCAGGCCGGCCAGGATGGCGAGCAGGGTCGACTTCCCGCAGCCGCTCGGCCCGGCGACGGCGATGGTCCTCCCCACGTTCACGGTGAGGTCCAGCGAGCGGAGCGCCTCCGTGCCGGTCCTGTAGACGTAGGACACGTCGCGCAGAGCGAGCTGGACGTCGCCCTCTCGCGGCCCGGTCGAGTCCTGCGGGTCGCTCCGCTGCCCCTCGCCGTTCGTCCCGTTCGTCCCGTTCGTCTCGACCGTCCCGGTCGCCTCGGTCGCCTCGGTCGCCTCGGTCGCCTCGGTGCGCCTCCCGAGGCGGCTACGCGCCATCGGTGGCCTCGTCGTAGTAGCTCATGTCGACGAGGTTGTCGTAGGACCACCGCTCGTCGTCGGGGTCGACGAAGTCGAGGCCCTGCGACGCGAAGACGTCGAGCGCGTCGGCCCACTGGTCGTCGGCGATGTCGCCGCCGCTCGGCACGTAGAAGGGCAGGTTCGCCTCGACCTGCCCGACGATCGCGGCCTCGTCGAGCACCTGGAACGCCTCCCGCTCCCGGAGCAGCCCGGCGATCTCCGCAGCCGGCGCCTGGGACATGGTGTCCGTGTAGGCACGGTGGAACGCCCGCAGGAAGCGGACGATCGCCTCCCGCTCCCCGTCGAGGTGCTCCGCGATCCCGAAGAGCCCCGCCTCCGGGAACGTCGAGGGGATGAACGACGGCCGCTGGTCCTCCTCGCGGGTGTCCACGAGCACGTTGACGCGGTCCTCGTCGATGAGCCGGGCGAAGCCGAAGAAGTCGCCGACGCCGCAGGAGATCTGCCCGCCGTCGAGGGCCGCGGCGATGGTCGCCGTGTCCTGGAGCGGCACGATGTCCGGGTCGATCCCCGCCTCGTCCGCGTAGTTGACCGCCCACCCGTAGGCGGCGCTGCCGGGCCCGAGGGCGCCGATGGTCTCGCAGTCGGCCACGTCGGTGATGTCGGGGCGGGCGGCGAGGAACGCCCCGGCTCCACCCCCGAGGGTGTTGTACACGATCGAGCAGTCGGCGCCCTGGTTCTCGATCGTGAGGCAGAGGCCCGTGCCGATGAAGGCGAGGTCGACGCTCTCCGACAGCAGGGAGGAGACGATGTTGCCCCCTCCGACGGCCTGGATGTTCACCTCGAGGTTCTCGTCCTCGTAGTAGCCCTTCTCGTCCGCGACGTAGAGCTGCGCGAACGCCGGCAGGTCGCTCGGCACGGCGACGTCGATCGTGGCGGGCTCCACCCCCGGGTCACCGGCCTCGGTGCCTTCGTCGTCGGC
>DATHJB010000059.1 GCA_035316325.1 Acidimicrobiales bacterium | reverse complement strand
CAACCGGCGCACGGTGGCCTGAACCTTGACGGTTCGGCGGCCGTCGGTCCGGACCAGCGCGGCGACAGTGGACGACGCCGGCGCGAGCCGGCGCAGGGTGCGCAGCGCGTTGGGCGAGTAGTGGCTGCCGATCGGCTCGTCTGCCTGCGCCAGCGCGTCGTAGCCGCGCCACACCTGCGGCGCCCGGGTCGCGGTGGTCATCGGTCCCCCTTCGGTGGTAGCTCGAGCGCGGCCCGGCGGCCGAGGATGGCGGCACGCTGCTCGCGCGTCGTCGTTCGCGGCCAGATGTCGCGCAGCTCGTCGACGGTCCGGGCGGTCACGATCGCGTTCAGCACCGGGTCCGGGGTGCGCGCGTTCGCGATCGCCAGCCGCTCGGCGGCCCGCGCGATCAGGTCGCGCAACGCGCCCTGACTGAATACCTCGGTCTGCTCCTCGTCGTAGTAGAGGCCGTCGGCGTGCCGCAGCCACACCCGCCCGTCCGGGCCGAGGATCTCGGTCGGGCCGGGCGGACGTGGGGCGGGCTCGACGGCCAGCCGGGGGGCCAGGCCTTTGACCGGACGGCGGGTCATGCCACCACATCGATCGCCGCTCGACGGTCCTTGGCCGCCGCGCTGTGCACGTCCGACCACCCGTCCTGATGTTCACGCCAGAGCGCTACCAGGTCGTCGTACGTGGCCGCCGCGCTGATCGAGGTCAGGATCGGGTCGACGGGCTCGGGCTCGACGAGCACGAGCTCGGTCAGCCCGAGCCGCTGGCATGCGAGCTGGTACGCGAACGCATCCCGCTCGATCCCGATCGCGTCGAACCCCTCATCGCGGGCGGCCTGCAGTGTCGAGCCGGTCCCGGCGAACGGGTCCAGCACCAGCCCGCCGGGCGGGGTGACGAGCCGGACCAGCCACCGCATAAGGCCCTGCGGCTTGACGGTGGGCCAGCCCTTGCCGTCGATCTTCGGGCGCTCGGCGGCCGGAGCCTTGGCCTGGTAGCGGAAGGTCGGGAAGAACCGGGACGCGCCGCCCTCGCCGGGATGACGCTGGGCGGTCTGGTGCTGCGCAGTCCACGCGTCGTCGTTCATCACGCCGAGCGCGGTGTTCCGGTTGAACGGCTTGTCGCCGGTCTTCGTGATCCCACTCTGCCGGTCCAGCTCGGCGACCGGGCAGTCCCCGCACGCGCCCCCGTCCTCGCAGGTGTCGACGTGGACGAGGACGACGTTCGCGGGCCAGCGGCCGGCGGGCGCTACTCCGGACGCTGCATCAGTGCCGCAAGTGCAGTCGCCAGGACCATGTTCTGCCAGCGCAACATCGTCAGCTCGCGCTCGATCAGCCGATGCTCCCGGGAGTGCCCCTCCCAGTCCGTCAAGTGCAGGTTCTCCGGACGGTTGTCCGCCTTGTCCCCGTTGATGTGATGGACCATCTCCGTCGGCAGGAGCGGCCGACCGACCTTCCTCGCCATCACCATGCGGTGCTCGAACACCTCGCGCGGATGTGGTTCCGGGATCAGCGACAGGTCCTTGGCCGACAGGTGGCGGACTGCCAGCTTCCGGTAGCCCGACCGACTCTCCGTCCAGGCGCCGCCGCCCCACCGCGGGTTCCGTTGCCCGCGCAGCTGGTCGCCCCTGCACTTCTGACTGCAGGTCATCGGCAACTTCGCTCGCTGCACCTGCGAACGCCAGCGGCGCATCTCCTTGCCGCACATCGCGCACGGCATGAACACGACACCCTCGCGGCGCCGCTTCTCGGCCGAGGCTTTCGCGGCTGCCGCCGTTCGGGCCGACCCGGGTTGCGTTGATGTTGATAGCGCCACAGCCCCATGCTAGTACGTTGGCCGCGACCGTGCCCGCGAGCGGCTTCCGGGCGACGATGATCGGCTCCTGGGCCGGCTTGAGCGCGGTGTTCCACCCCTCCAGCTCTGCGACCTTGGCGGCCTTGCCGACGTTCTGCCCCTTCGGAAATCCCGAGCCGTAGACCCACATGATCGTGTCCCGGATCTCGAACCCGGCCATGCGCACGGACAGGCCCATCAGGTCGGCGGTGCGGGAGCCGGCGAACGCGAGCAGGTGCCCGCCCGGCTTGAGCACGCGCAAGCACTCGTCCCACACAGCGGGCGGGGGAACGAACGCGTCCCACTCCCGGCCCATGAATCCCTTGCCGTCCGGGACGTGGTCGCGGTCGCCGTTCGCCCACGCGGTCAGCGCGGTGACGACCCGCTCGGGGCGCACGTCGGCCAGGCCGTAAGGCGGGTCGCAGATGACCGCGTGCACGGACTCGTCGGAGAGCTCGCGCAGGACGGCCAGGCAGTCGCCGAAGCGCAGGTCGACGGAGCGGTTCATGCCCGCCCCAGCCGTGGCGCGTTCAGGCGCCGCTTGGCCTCATGTGTGTGCAGGTCCGTCCAGGTGGATGTGTGCTGATCGAACAGGCGGAGAAGCTGTGCGCGCATGTCCGGCCCGGCCGGCACGGCGGCGATCAGCGAGGAGAGCCCGGCCCCCGACAGGCCCTCGGCCATCGGCACCCGCGGCGGGTCGGCCTTCACGACCAGGTCCTTGCGGGCCCGCCAGCCCTGGATCAGGGTGGCCAGCGCCAGTAGTTCCAGGCCGCGGGTCAGGTCCACCCAATACAGCTGCGCGGGCGGGTCGCCCTTGCGCTCCGGCCCGCCCTGGGGGACGTGCAGGATCAGCGCCCAGTCGGTGCGCGGGGCGATCCCGTCCGGCCACTCCAGTCGCTCGCCGCGCGAGGCGGCGAGCTTCTCGGCCGGCGACAGGGTGCGCGGGTCGACGTCGTCGCCGATGGTGTTCCAGCCCCGGTAGCGCACGCCGTTGGCGTAGGCGGCCAGCTGGGCGGCGAACTTGATCCCGAAGAACTTGGACGAGCCGGACGTCTTGAGGTCCCACACCAGCCGGGACCCGGCCGGGATCAGGGTGCCGTCCTGGGTGGTCATGTCGCCGAGCGGGGCCGCGATCCGGTCGAACGTGCCGGCGACCTGGAACTGGTCGCACACCACGAACTGTTCGGTGCCGTGGAAGACGAACTTGCCCCGGGTCGCCTCGATGTAGGCGTCGATCGCGGCCTGGTCGTCCTCCAGGTCCGGGATCGGCCGGCCGAGGTCGACCCGCTCGGTGAGCGCGTGCAGCGCGGTGCCGACGTCGGCTGCCGCCCGGGAGTCCGCGAAGTCCAACGCGTCGTTGGTGATCTCCTTGAGCAGAGACTTGGACTCCGAACTCGCGGTGTCCGGGATCGAGGCGGCGCGCAGTCGCAGCGGGCGGGAGTGCCCGAGCGCCCACGCGACCTGGCGCATCTTCCAGATGCCGATCCCGTTCTGGTCCTCCAGGACCGACCCGATAGTCGATGCCCGGGTGTAGGCCTCCACTGACCCGCTGGGAGTTACCACGAGCGGTCTCTTCCACTGATCCCTAAAGATCGAGTTGGGCACGTCGGCGGTCGGGGCCTTGACCGGGTTCGAGGGCGTCTGGTCGGCGCGGACGAGGGCCATGTCAAGCCACCGTCCATGCGCCGCAGGTGACCGTGCGGCGAACGACCTTCGCGTCCGGGTCGCCACTGGCCTGGGCCCATGAACGGGCATCCTGCTCGTCATCGGACAGCTCGACCGGCCAGATCGGGCGGCCGTTCTCGTCCAGCTCGTAGGCCACACCCCACTCGTGGGACGTGGCCTCACCTCGTTCGCTCATCGGCGTCTCGCTCATGGTCGTCTCCTCGTGTCAATGATCGTTGCGTGGACCCCACGGGAGTCGGACCCGTGGACCTCGGCACCGGCCGGGCCCGAGGCCCCGGACGCAGGGAGCGCGCCCGGGGCAGTCGTTCACGCTCAGAACGGGGGCGGGCCGTCGTCGTCCGCCTTGGCCAGCCCGTTGGTCGCCGGGGCGCCCTCGGACTCGACCAGGTCGGGGCCCTTCCAGGCCTTCGTGCCGTCGCCGTAGAAGGCCTCGATCAGCTCGAAGTCGTCATCGTTCGGCGTCTGGGCGGCGACCCAGTCCGTGGTGCCGGTGCGCTTGGCCTCCAACCGGGAGGCCACCTCCTTGTCACCG